>JBGCDF010000153.1:0-8339 GCA_045105095.1 Crocinitomicaceae bacterium
ACTAAGGTCTTGATACCGCTGGTGTATGTTGTATGCGGTCCCACTTTCTTTCCGAAAGAGTATTTACCGATTGTTTTTTCATCGTATGCGTACTCGATGTGTTCGCCATGAATTAATTGCTCCCCGTTTCTGTAGGTGTAATTGTAAAGTTCTGTCACGCGACCTTCTTCATAGTATTTTCTCGTGTAAACTTTTCCTTTGCTATAATACTCCACCGAAGAAATACGTCCGTTCTCTTCCCAAAAAACAGATTTCCCTTGCAATACACTGTCAGCATTACATGCGCAGCGGCTTTGAAGATTGCCATTGTCATAAAAACGCTCGCCGCATAAGTTGCCTGGATTAAAAACAAGTACCGAAAGTTCAAATGGATAAGGCTCCCATGGATAGGGATAAGGATAGGGATCGGGCCATGGATAGGGATGCGGTATGATCTCATCGATGTTCTCCCATGGACCGGGAGTGTAAATGAGCTTTGCAGGACTGAAGGTGTAGGCGTTTGGAAAAATAAGAAAGCGTGGAGTTTTTTCTTCTAACTGTTCGTTTTGAGAAAAACCAGCGAACGTTAAGAAAATGGCAAGGAAAAAGAAAAGTGATCGAATCATAAGTAATTAAAAGACACATCAAAAACTCAGAAGTTGCAAAATCCCTTGTTAATTAGTTGTTAATCTTCCGCTTCACATGTTGGAGTTCAAATTCGCTGCGCGCATGTTTCTAACGGTGGTATCTGATCGAACGATTACCTTATCGGCACAAGTTGTATGGAAAAATCCACATCCGAAACAGACGTTGGAACAAGGTAGATGCTATCTTCTTCGATTTCTTTCAAACTAAATTCCCAGGTACTTTTCATGAAGTACAGCTTGAGTAATTTGTCATCAGAGTCAAGGAAATAATCTCCCGTTTTTCCCGTGCGATCACCCAATTGTTTCATTGGAACATAATTGAAGCGTCCATTTTCATAAAAAATGATGAGCTCTTTGTCTACATTACTTTTGGGAGCGATGTTCGATTTATCGACGATCATCTTCTCAATCATCCAGACTTTACTGTTGCCGTCATTCAGAAGATAATCGTACTGGACGCTTTTCATTTCTACATTTGGGCTGCACGCAAAAAGACCAAGAAGTAAGAGAACAATTACTTTTTTCACTAGAATATCAGGGATTTGTCTCTTAACTGCTGAAAGATTTGCTGAGTTGTTTCCAACTTATCCTCTCCTTTGATTGTTCTAAACCCATCACCATAATCTAGACGGTCTATTGAATCGAACTCATATTTCCCTCCATTCCATTTGAAGACACAGTGAAAGAGTGTTTCATCATCTGTATCATATAGCGCAAGCAAAAGATCATCTGCACCTGACTTGGCATTCGCTTTCTTTCCGATTAAATTTCCTCGAAACCCACCTACTCTAACCAATTTGTCTCCTTCACGCTCGAAAATAATCACGTGACGTACTGGAGGAATCGGTACTTCTGCATTTTTTGGAAAGATTCCAGCTTTCATTTCTAATATGAATGCATCCTCCAAACTTCCTTCATTTTTAAAAGAGGAGATTTTGAAGTTTTCTGGCGAGCATGCTGCGTAATAACTGGAATCTGAAGTTTCAAACTCGCACACCCCAAGTTCTTCGAGCAAATCGTTAAAGACAGTACTCTTAAACTTCTCCCCCTCAAATGTTGTGATAACTCCTTCGAAGTAGTCTTCCGTTTCCTCTTTTGTATCCGGCTTTTCTTCCTCTTCTGCAGAGCAAGCCGCAAGAACAGCGAAAAGAATCAATATCGGAAAAAAGTATTTCATGTTTTGTGTCATATAAACAATCTGTTGTCCACGTCAAGTATAATTCAGTTTAGCCGAAAAGTTACGGGAATACCGTAAGGGCTTTTTGAAGAGATAGGTTGAACAATTCCATATCAATTCCAGTTTCTATCTTATTCTCACTAAACCAATCCAGCATTTGTTCTGTAGGCATGTTCCCAGTTAAGTCATCCTCTGCCATTGGGCAACCACCAAATCCTTTGATAGCACCATCAAACCTGTGGCATCCTGCATGAAACGCTGCATCTACCAATGACTTTGCATTTTCAGGAAAGGTGTGCAAATGCGCTCCGAACTCAACTTCACCCAAACTAGGGATCAGCGTATCGAACAAAGAAGCAACGACATCTGGAGTTCCCACTCCAATTGTGTCAGAGAGTGCTTGAATTTTCACATCAAGCTTGGAGTATAATTTATCACACCAGGCCGTAACGATGTCCGGGTGCCACTCTTCACCATAAGGATTTCCAAATCCCATGGATAAATACAGTACTAACTCCTTATTATTTTTCTTTGCAATTTCCTGAATGCGCTCTACGCGTGAAAAAGATTCGTCAATGGTCGCATTCGTATTTCGTTTCTGAAATTCTTCGGACACTGAGAATGGATACCCCAAATAATGAATACGCTCAAAGGCAGATGCATCATTTGCACCGCGTTCATTCGCTACAATTGCCAACAACTTACTGTCAGAATCATTCAATCCGTCCAAAACCTGAGCAGTATCGCGCATTTGTGGAATGGCTTTGGGTGAAACAAAACTTCCAAAATCGACCGTTTCAAAACCACAGGCAAGCACAGTATTAATGTATTCGATTTTCTGCTCAGTTGGGATAAAATCATGAAGTCCCTGCATCGCATCGCGTGGACATTCAATCAGTGTCACTTTTTTCATGTGTTCAAATTTTTCTTGCGGAAACATTCAGAAAAATTTCTGCTCACATGTAACCGCTTCGCTCTTGCATGATATTTATTAATCCAATTGCTAGGCAATGATAAGATTAATCAATATCAAGCTCGTTTCATAGTTAAAAATACTCTTTATTCCTGAAATTATCCTCTCGCGATGATTGCCTTGTTGATTCGTTTCAGCATTCTTGGACCTTCATAGATAAAGCCCGTATACACCTGAACCAAATCAGCACCGGCGTCTATTTTTTCCAAAGCGTCTTGCGCAGAGTGAATTCCTCCTACTCCAATGATTGGAAATGATTTATTCGATTTCGTTGCCAAATAGCGAATTACTTCAGTTGATCGCTCTCCCACAGGTTTTCCTGATAGTCCACCGGCACCTATTTCCTCAATTTTCGACTGATTCGTTTTCAATCCTTCCCGACTAATTGTTGTATTGGTTGCAATAACCCCATCCAACTTCACATCATTCACAATCTCAATGATATCATCCAGTTGTTCATTAGTCAAATCTGGAGCAATCTTCAACAAAATAGGTTTTCGCTTGTCTTTTTTAGCGTTGAGTTCTTGCAGTGTTTGAAGCAATTCTGTCAACGGCTCTTTCTCTTGAAGAGATCTAAGGTTGGGTGTATTTGGAGATGAAACATTCACCACAAAATACTCTACGTGCGGGAAAAGTTTTTCGAAAGATTTTACATAATCGCTCGTTGCCTCTTCGTTCGGAGTTACTTTATTCTTTCCGATGTTTCCGCCAATAATTAGATTCGTCTTGCGATTCTTCAATTGCTCAACTGCTGCGTCAACCCCCGCGTTATTAAACCCCATTCGGTTAATTATTCCGCTATCTTCCTTTAAACGGAATAAACGTGGCTTTGGGTTCCCTTCTTGTCCAATTGGAGTAACTGTTCCAATTTCAATGAAACCGAATCCACAATAGGCCAAATCGTTGTAGAAAGTAGCATTCTTATCGAATCCTGCAGCAAGACCAACGGGATTATCAAACGTTAATCCGAAGAGCTCTCTTTTCAATTTCGGATCATCTACTACGTACATTTTTTTCCAAAGCGCCTTCATTCCGGGAATACTTAGCGTAACTCGGATCATTTTCATGGTTGAGTAATGTACTTTTTCAGGATCGAAAAGAAAAAGGATGGATCGAATGAGTTTAAACATACCAATGAGTTTTCGCAAAGGTATAAACGAAAATGGGGCAACCGAAGCTGCCCCATTAATAAATTTCAAAACATATTAACAATTAGAACTTGTAACGTCCTCTCCATCTTGGAGCCTTACGTGCTTTCGCGTAGTCCTTGTATGTAATATTCTTATAGAATACGAGATTCAAATAGAAATATGCGTCTTTTTGTTTGTCTCCACGTTGCTGTCCAGCGGCGAACCATGTTGTATTTTCTACAGCAGGATTCGACAAGTAAGCTGCCGTTGGTCCAACCTGAGAAGCCAATTCGCTTGGATCGTAGTAACTACCACTAACATCATCAATATAATCAGAGAATGTCTTCACGTAAGTTGCTTCAATTCCCATTCTCCACATACGCCCTATTCCCGTTCTGAATCCAATTCCAAAAGGAATAGTTGCTGTTACAGGAAGATATTCGTCTGGACCTTCAGCCAACCCTTGACCTTCTGTTCTCAGAGGACGAAGAGCCGTCCATGTACCGTTGTACTTTGCTTTTGGGTTGAAGTAAGAAACTCCAACACCTGTGAAAAGGTAAATCTGTTCGTTGTGATTTTTGAATCCTTTCATTCCAGGAATCTTGTAACGCGCACCAAACTTTTCGTTCGCTACGATAATACATTCGATTCTTTGGGAAAACTCTACTACCAATGAGCGGAAATGCAAATTTCTAGATTCACGAATTACTTCGTTTGTGAGAGCGTCGTTTCCTCGAACCATTCCAACATTCAGAACGCTGGAGGTCGCCCAATATGGATGGAATCTATATCGATATCCAACCATTCCGTTCCAGAAAGTTGATGGGAGGTCTAAATCGGCAAGGCTATAATCCTTTCCAACACGATCACGCCCTCCTAAGTCACCTAGGAATTGAGTTGCACCACCACCGAAGATAACTTCCTTCTTATTCAACGACCAGTTACGTTGGGTGTTGAAATTGGTATGCTGCCCGAATGTAAATCCTGCGGTAAAGAGTAGTACTAGACCAGTTAATAATTTCATCGTTTCGTTTTAATACGATTATTCTAGTGTATATTCTGTACGAAAGTAAGAATGTTTCAAGATTTCACCAAACAACAGACGGTTATTTTATTAAAACCTAGCTGTTAACGAAGATATTGAGGTACACATCTATTAAACGAATTTGTGACTAGAAGGTTGGCTCGATATTCATAGAAAGTAGTTGCTTTCTTTCTCCCTTGTCATTCTCGGCCACGATACGCGTAATAAAGACTGGGCTTCCCATGTTATATCGCTTCAAATTTCTACAAATATATTCCGGGATTGTGCTTCCAGAAACTCGATCTACAGTCCCTCCTCTTCCATCATCATACTGAATATCGTAAGAAACGACGCGATAACCGTTATTACACCCAATTCCTTCAGAACAAATCTGAGAAAGCACCACTCTTCCGTTAGTGACACCAGCAATATTCGCTAATGTCATTACTGGTTTAGCTTCCACTTCCATCTCAACAGGAGCGTTTATGAGAATAGGGGGTTCTTCCTGATCATCATTAACTGGCAAAGCTGATTCCGTTAACGGATCAGCCTTGACATTGGGAGTTATTGTATTTGAGGGATTTACCATTTCCACATTTGTGGTAACTGGCACATCATTTTCTTTATTCGGTTCGGACTTGGTTTCAGTAAGTTCTTCAGATTTCTCGACGACAAACGTATCTGCTGAGATATCTTCCGTATTTGTAGTATTAAATTGGCTTAAAGTAATGTTGTTATCATCAAATTGTTGATTTTTAGGGTTCATTCTAACGGCCGAGACGACCATGGTTACCATCGCGATTCCAACTGGTCCGTAGAACCAGATGGATTTCCATATCGGAACTTTCGCGGCATTGGCTTCTTTCAATATGTAATTGAAATCCTGCCTTTCACGAATCTCCTGAGAAGTCATCGGTTCACGGTCCAAAGTGGTGTTTAGTCTTTTCATTTCGTATTTATTTCAAAAATTGTTTTTTCAGTCTTTCCAGCGCTCGGAAGGTTTTGACTTTGGCGTTATTTTCTGTAACATCCAAAATTTCTCCTATTTCTCGATACGCTCTTTTTTCAAAGTACCGAAGTTCAATTAGTTGAAGATCTGCTTCGCGGAGTTCGGCCAAACACCGAATCAATTTGTTTTTATCCGCTAACATATCATCGTCTTCGAGTTCTTCAGTAATATCTGTAAGATGAACTGTATCAACATTGATTGTGCGTCTTGCTTTTCGATCGCGAAAGCTCTGGTAAAGTTCGCTCTTGGCAATACGGTACAACCATGATGAAAATGGTACACCTCTAAATTCATACTTGTGCAAGTTGCTAAGCGCTTTGATGAACACCTGAGATGTCACATCGAATGCTTGCTCTTGATCGTCCATCCGTTGATAGACGTACCGAAATATCTGTTCGTGATACTTCGTGTACAGTGGACCGAATCTCTCCGGATCCTTCTTTGCTTCCGAGATCCAATCACGCTCTTGCAGAAGCGTAGATTTGGTCTGGTGGTAAATGGGGTTCACTGCCATGTTTCTGGTTTTAATTGTTCTAGTTTGATGGTTTAAAGCTTGCAGGCCTTATTTCTATAACTCAGCCTCGTTGACTTCGTTACAATTTAAACGCCACTTTTTTCATTTTAGTATGCATGCACAGAAAATAACAGAAATTTAACGATTATCAAAATGGACTTTTGACCGAATATTCAATGACAACCGTTGAGCAAATCGATGTTTTGGTCGATTAATTGAAGAGGGGTGAAAATGGCGGCTTTTGGTTCGCAAGTTGGTCTTCGACTCCGCTCAGTCCGCACGTTTTGCAGTACGTTAATCAGAGGACTGAGCGGAGCCGAAGCCCGACATCAACAAACAACTCTTAACTATTTTATTTGGAAACGATGTACAACATCTCGTCTTTACCGAGACGGTATCGCTCTTGAAGCTCTTTAGAATAATGAGCATCTTTATCAAATTCTGTAACCGTGAAACCAGCTTTTCTTAACCAATCCGGATAATCTCTACCAAATAGACGAACGTGATCTTTCTGCCAAAAGTGCTTTTCTCGCTCCTCTGGGCTCGTAATTGACCAATCCTCATATGTTTCCGCTCTATTGAGATCCTGCGGAACCTGCATAATTCCCCAGCCTCCTGGTTTCATTACACGGTAAAGTTCGCTCATACATTTAATCGCGTCATCTACATGCTCCATTACGTGATTACAGAAAATCACTTCAAATCGATTGTCTTCTAATGGAATATCATGCAAATCGAAATGGATGTCAGCGATCGGCGAAACGATGTCGGCAGTCAAATAATCTAAATTCTTCTGATTCTTGAACGTTTTATGAAAACACTGCTCTGGAGCCATGTGAAGCACTTTCAAGTCTTCTTTCGTAAAGAAATCTGAGTGCTTTTTGAGGTATAACCACATTAAACGGTGACGCTCTAACGTCAAATCGTAGGGGCACAACACGTTCTCACGGTGTGCAACATCCGAACCGTATGACAAAAACTTACGAAACGATCGTTCACAAACAGGACATTCCACGTTGTCTCCTTTATAGAGTAATGGCGCTACCTTTTTGAAAGGGTAACTCAAGCGGATCAATAAAGGTCTTGGAAGTTTGTTCAGTAAGAATTTGTAGAGCTTCTTCATGCTAGTAAATATCAGACAAAAATAAGTGCTTTTTTCATTTTATACCACGACTAATGGAATTATTCAATGGTTTCTACTTCTCAACACTCTTTTACGTATTTTTATCCCGATGAAAAATTGGATTCTTTTCTTTTTTCTGATCCTAGTTGTGAGTGCTGCACATTCACAAGAAACATCGGACTCCCTCCCCTACACGCTTTACAAGAATCGTGTTGTTTTGTTTAGTGATTTAGGGTTCAACTCTGCTCCGTTCGCGCTGAAAGATGATTTCAATGAAGGTGTGGAAACATTAAGATTCAAACACAACCTCCAACTTGCCATGGGCTTCGGAATCAAGTATAAGTGGTTTGGTTTGCGCATTGGGTTTGGACTTCCAGGAAATATTAGACCCAAAAGTCGTTTTGGAAAATCTCAATTATTCAATATTGGCACAAGTTTCAATTTTAAGAAGACCTTTTGGAATCTTGATATATTGAGCAATCGTGGTTATGTGATTGTAGACGCTAAGGATTGGAATGACACCTTAGATGACCTTCGCCCCAATTTATTTCGCCCCAATACCATCGCGCAAAGTTTGTCGATAAATGGCTGGTATCTTCACAACAAAAACTTTAGGATGCCTGCCGTTTTCGGGAAGGTTGGACATTACCAACAACCAGAAGGTACTATATATGTGAAGGGAACACTGAACTTGTTCGGAATACGCAACGAAGGAGAACCCTTAACGCCAGACGAATTGATCGACACTACGCAGTCTAAATCA
>JBGCDF010000154.1:0-16452 GCA_045105095.1 Crocinitomicaceae bacterium
GTCATCGATTCCCAGTTACCATCAAATGCACAACCGATGAGGTGTCCTTCTCCGTTAATTACAGGGCTTCCTGAGTTTCCTCCTGTAATATCCGTGTTGTGCAAGAAGCAAACAGGTAATTTACCATCAGGACGAGCGTAAGGTCCAAAATCTTTGTTTGATAACAATGTTCTCAATCTTTCTGGAACATCGAATTCATGATCTCCTGCAACATACTTTTGAAGAATTTGGTCACCTGTAGTGAAGGTTTCATATTCTTTGCCTTCCCAGCTTTTGTAGCTTTTGACTGTTCCGTAAGTTACACGCATTGTTGAGTTCGCATCTGGGTAGAATGTTTTGTCCGTTTCTTTTTCTTGAATAGCTTGCATGAACAACCCTTTTAGTTCACTCAATTCACTTTCTCGTTCCATTTGACCCATTTGAATTTTGCTTCGGAACATATCGATCAGGCTCATTACGTACAACACTCCAGGATCTTTATCAAGTGTTTTCTGCTTTGGTTTTTTCACGAACTTCGCCATCTTTTTCTCGTTTCCAAAAATGGATTTCTTTGCGAACAAATTCGCGTACTTTTCGTTAGAACCTTTGGCTTTCTTCGTGTATAGCGTATGTTCGAACAAGTCAGGTCTGCGAGATTCAGAAACGTCATTTTTGATTGCATCGAGTGCGAATAAGAAAATCTCACGATCCATGACAGGCGCATTGGAACCGAAGTATTCGTTACTTTGCTCTTCGATGATATCCAACTTAGCCGCCATTTCAGCTTCATCTGTGGAACTAAACGATCGTGCAATTCGCCACATAGAGATTCCTAAACCAGTGACAAAATCAGGAGCAAAACCAGCGATATTCACTACGCTCATATCCTTGTCAAGTTGATCTCCATTGCTGTAAACAGCCGCGAATCGGGAGAACATGTCTCCGTATTTCTTGCTGCGCTCATCGTCGCTATTGATCCATGATGTCAATCCATTTTCATAGATTTTCTTTTGCCCAACGAGATCGAATTTATTCAGTCCTCGTAATTGACCTTTGTAGTATTTGTATGCATTAGACATCGATGCATACGACGATGCGTTTTCGATTTCCAGTGTTTCTGAACGATCCATTACAGAACGCATTACGCTCAATCTTTTTTCCAACAAGCTTACCAACGCTGGAGCTTCCGCTGTCTGAAGGTTTTTCACTTCGTATGAAGTCAAGTATCGATCAGTACTTCCAGGATATCCCATTACCATTGTGAAATCACCTTCATCTATACCTTTCATTGATACAGGTAGGGAATGCTTTGGCTTGAATGCTTTGTTTGATTCAGAAAAGTCAGCAGGTTCGTTGTTTGATCCGGCGTAAATACGGAACATAGAGAAATCACCAGTATGACGCGGCCACATCCAGTTGTCTGTGTCGCCTCCAAATTTTCCAATTGATGATGGCGGGGCACCAACCATTCGAATGTCACGATACACTTCGTAAACGAATACGTAGAATGCGTTTCCATCGAACATTTCTTTTACGTCGACCGTATATTTTCCTTCTTGGCTGTATTCTTCTTCGATGTTTGATTTTTCCTGTTGGATGGCCATGTAATCAGGATTACCTTCTTCGTCCTTGTCGAGGTTGAAGATACGATCGCTTACGTCCGCCATACTCTTTAAGAAAGTGACAGTCAATCCGGGGATATTTAATTCTGCCCCTTTGTTTTTTGCCCAGAAACCATCTTTCAGGTAATTATGCTCTTCTGTACTTTGTGAGGCAATGGCGTCGTAACCACAATGGTGATTCGTCAGAATTAGTCCTTCATCAGAGATGATTTCAGCAGTACAGAAGCCACCTAATTGAACGATAGCATCCTTTAAGCTAGAGTTATTTACGCTGTAAATTTGTTCTGCAGTCAGTTTGCAACCCAGGCGTTTCATTTCCTGATAGTTATAGTCTTTGATCAGCATTGGCAGCCACATTCCTTCATCAGGCGGGGTGTTTGCAAATAAGGGCGTCGTTAGGAATAAAAACGCGAAAATGGATAGAAGTTTCATAGATGTTTGAATTTGAGTACCAAAGATGGGAATTTTCTCGGAGAAAGTGAAGTACCGTATTGTTCACCAATACATAAGAAATTCAAGATATCCGGCATACGTAACATAACTTGTGAAAAGTGTTCCGATGATAAATAAGGTATAATCGAGAGCTTTTGAGTCGTATTGAGTATTGAAATAATAATACCCGAGCAATTGCAATGCCCATCCGAGGGAATAACAGATATTGATAAATATGAAGTACAGTATTGATTGAATTAAAAATGATCTATTGAATACTGCCTCTATTCCATCAGAGTCTTCGAAGAGGAATGCTCCTACACATAGAACAACAATTCCTGAGATAATTAGATTGAAGAGCAGTCTCTTTTTCTCCCACCAACCCATGATTTCGAGCATCACGTCTTTAGGAAGCTGATTTAATTCATTATCGATTAATTTATCCTCCAATCCGTCAAAATTTTATCCGCTAATACATCACTCAATTTAAAATAACTTTCCTGTGTCCACCCTCCGACATGAGGCGAAAGAATCACGTTTTCTGCGTCTAACAAATATTTAAAATCGGGGGAGAGGTCTTGCTCAAAGAAGGATTCAAAACTTGTTTTTTCGTATTCCAAAACATCTAACCCAGCGCCGAGAACTTTGCCTGATTTCAATGCTTCCACCAAAGCAGAAGTTCGAATAATTTTTCCCCGCGATAAATTGATGACATAGATCGATTTCTCAAAAGAGTGGAAGAAATCAAGATCCGCCATAAACTTCGTTTCTTCGGTTTGCGGAATGTGAAAACTCAATACATCTGCTCGTTTGAAAATCTCTTCCATTTTCACTTCTTCGACTTCTGAGGTGCCAAATCTATTTTTGTATTTGTCGTAGGCTAGTACGTTAACATCAAATCCGCGGAGTTTTTTCGCGAAGGCTTGTCCGTTATTTCCAAATCCGATTAGTCCGACAGTTTTGCCATCCAATTCGACGCCTCGGTTGTGTTCACGTTCCCATTTCCCTGCGCGAACATCGCGATCTGCCGTATGTAATTTGTTGAAGACGGAGAGCAGCATTCCAAGTGCATGCTCACCAACAGCATTTCGATTTCCTTCAGGAGCATTGTATAAAACGATGCCATTCGTTTCAGTGTACTCTTCGTCTATATTTTCCATCCCTGCACCAGCACGAGCGATGAATTTAAGTTGAGAAGCGTGTGACAGAAACTCTGCATCCATGGGGAATCTGGAGCGAACGACAATTCCATGAGCATCTTTAATAATACTGATACATTCTTCACGTGATTGAGAAGTTGCGTCTATGCAATTAAACCCTGCTGCTTTCAGGCGTTCTTCGAGAATGGAATGGACGGTATCAATAAAAACTACTTTCATTTAAAGGCCGTAAAGGAGCATTCCGATTGTCAAGTAGATGAAAAGTCCGAGAACATCATTTATGGTGGTGATGAATGGACCCGTTGCCAATGCTGGATCGACTTTGTATTTATCAAGTAAAAGAGGGATCAAGGTTCCGAAAACAGCGGCAAACATAATCACTGTGAAGAGTGAAATACTAACAACTAATCCCAAAGTTGGAGTGCCGAATACGAGTGTTATTGCATATATGATGACGGATAACAGTAGGCCATTAATGACCCCAACCAATGTTTCCTTTCTAATCTTCTTCCAAATACTTCCGAACTGATCATTGCCTTTGGCGAGCGATTGAACTACGATAGCAGCAGATTGTACACCAACATTTCCTCCCATGGCCGCGATTAGCGGTATAAAGAACGCGAGTTCAGGAACTTTGCTGATTCCTCCTTCGAAACCAGATATAACTTGAGCGCCTAGAATTCCTCCCAGTAATCCAATGAGTAACCATGGGATACGCGCACGTGAAATTCGCCATACTGTTGCGCTTGACTCCACTTTTTCGGAGATACCAGAAGCCATTTGGAAATCCTTATCTGCCTCTTCTTTGATGACATCGACAACGTCATCAATGGTAATACGCCCTACTAGCTTTCCTTGTAAATCGATAACTGGGACCGAAACGAGGTCGTATTTTTCCATGACTTTGGCTACCTCCTCATCATCGATACCCGTTTTCACGGAAATCATATTCTTATTCTGATATAGATCTGCGATGAGCGTATTCGGTTTTGCAAATAGTAGTCTTTTCAATGAAAGGAATCCAACTAATTTGTCTTGATCATCAACCACATATATTGTGAAGACCTTTTCGACTTCTTCTGCTTGCTTTCTAAGTTCAAGTACACAGCGGTTGACCGGCCATTCCATCCGAACCTTCATGAACTCCTTCTGCATCATACCTCCGGCAGTGTCTTCGGCATAATTCAGAAGGTCAACAATTTCTTCTGCTGCTTCTGAATCTTCAATGAGTCCAATAACCTTCTCAACTTGTTCAGGAGGAAGTTCGGCTATGACATCAGCGGCATCATCGGAATCCAGATTCTCCAGTTGATTGGCGATCTCTTTGTTGGAAAAGCTTTGCAGAAGTCGTTCACGAACATCTTCTTCCAGCTCAACAAGTACCTCACTCTTAGTGTCTTCGTCCAATAGGCGATAGAGATATTCCGCGCCTTCTTCCTCGAGTTCATCTATGATCGCTGCGATGTCCGCTTCGTGTAACTCACAGACATTTTCTTTGATCCACGCAATGTCATCAGTGCTAATTGCACCCTGCAATGTCTCAAAAAACTCTTTGGTAAGCTCAAATCGCATGAGGTCTTCGATTTTGGTGTTCAAAGGTACGGAGATTATTTGAACCCATACAAGGTAAGGGCTCAGGAAAAGGAATAGCGCATAGAATTCGGGTTAAAATCATCAAAAAACACGTATATTCATTCAGAAGCCCACTTTGTTCGATGAGAACTTCATTTTGTTCGTCTCGAACTTGATTCGGTAAAAAGGTCGGTTTTCCGAATGGGTGAAAAACGCATCTCTGACGTACCTTTACGGCATCGAAAACACAATTATTGATGTGATTTCTACGAAAAGTGATTCGGCATCTACTCCCAAGGCTTGACTCATTTGAATTAGATCAACGTGTTTTCAATGTTTAGAGACCCCTCCTACAGATCAAAAAGAAGGTAATTCTTTTTGAGAGAATACTCTGAAATGTGACCGTTAGGAACTATTTCATACATTCTTATCTTTTGCATTTCGGAATCCGATGTCGGGTTCCGTTTTTTTTTGCTTTAATCTTTTGTTGTGATCCAACAATTGTTCTTGATCCTTCAGTTTCTTTGTGTCTTTGCATGTTTAGCGGTTGTAAATGAAAAAGTTCGCGAAGGCGCAGAGTGTTGTATGGTGATCTTTTTTGTGTTGGATTTGATAGTGCGGGTGAGAGTGGCAGGGTGAGTGTGTTTGAGGAGGGAGGTGATCATTCAGGCTTTTGTTTATTGGTGCTCGGGGTGAGAAGAGGCTGAGTGAAAATAAAGAACAACCCACCAAGAGCATACATCAGGCTATCTACCCAATCCGAAACATGGATATGTCCTTCGGGAGGATTATTGGGGAGGTGCCATTCAAAATAGAGCGTTACGATCAGAACTTGCACAAGCACAGCGGACCAATGAATGGTAATTTCCGCACTTCGCTTCGTAAATCGTATGATGATTAATGCAAACAAGCTCATTGCGGGCACAAAAAGTAGATCGGTGAAGTGATACTTGAAGAAATCAGGAAGTTGCGGAAAACTTACTCTAAGGTAACGAATCAGGAAATAGGTACACATGATTAAAACAAAAGCGATATGCGCCCGGTATTTTTTCATTGTTCCAGTTTAACCATTTGGAGAAGCTGCGAGCCAAGCAAAGAACGATGCGATGGCAAAAAAGGCTACACTCACTCCATAAACGATTTTATAGAGAATTCTCAAACCAAGATATTTGGAGTTTTCCCAGCGTTCCAGAAAGATATCGAACTTAGTTGGAGGTTTGTTTCTTCTCCGTTCCTCTCTCGCTTCTTCGCGTTTGGCTTCAATGAGTTGAGGGGAGAGTATAGTGCCGCAGTTAGTGCAATAATCTTCGTCTTTATTCCACGTATTGCAATTGGAGCATTTTCGTTCGGTTGCCATTGTATACGATTTGCTCGTTAAATTTAGCAATTAATCCACCAAGTTCGACGGTATTTTAATGGATAATCTATTGGAGAAGAAAGCTAATTCTTAATGAGTCGAATGTGGTATGCCGAATCGTCGAATTCGACGTGCAAAAAGCTACGATTCGGATAATTCTCCTTTGGATTTTGGTACAAGAAAAAGCCCTAGAAAGAGACCGAAGAATGTAACGCCTGTTTGAGTTTCCAATGTATCTTCCATGAAAAATGATGAAATCGCAATTACAATGAAGAGTAGGCCCATGATGGATTTCTGCCGGTAGTTTAAACGAATGAAAACAATCAGCAAACTCAGGAACAACAAGAACCCTATAATTCCAAAAGAAATCCAGTAAGTGAGAAACTGATTGTGAGCACGACGACGATTCTCTAGGGTCAACGTGGAGTTGGATGATTCGTAGTACTTGTTAAATGAATCTTGTACATCTCCTGAACCCACTCCGATTAACCAATTGGAACCTACGAGTGCTAGTCCTGCTTTCCAATATTCAAAGCGCTGAAGTAAGGAGTGCCCGTTCGGGTTATCGGCATAATTCAACTGAAAGCGCAAAGCATGCATTCTAGGCATTAGTCCATGGTAATTGACGCTGGGGCGTCCCATTTCAATATTCCCGATATCTTTCTTGGAGAGTGCTTTTACTCCTTCCGCATCACGAGGTAGTTTCTTCGAGGCGAGGTATCGAATGAGTGTATGACTTAGAGAGTTTCCTTCCAGGGTTTTCCCCATGTATGGAATCTTAGAGCGCTTGTTCCACTCTTCTTCCAGCTCTTCTTCGCACAAATAAATAAGTACGGGTTCTTTCGTCTCTGAATCGACAAAGTCAAAATTGTGTTCGTATGGATTTCCTTGAGCTGTAACTGCTGGAAGAGAATCATAATCTGCTGGATCAACCGCTAGTGGTTTGAGAAGCCAGAAAACAGGAAGGATGCCAATAGCGAGCAGTCCGATTCCCGTAAAGACGGCTAGCGTTTTTCTGCGCATCCACAAATGGTAAATCGCATAGACGGAAATAACGGCAGCGAAACTGATAACTCCCGAAAGGACCTGACTGTAAAAGGTGTAGAAGGCGAACCATCCGAGTAGAAGCATACATGGGATAAGTCGTTTGCGGTTTTCTTCAGAACAAACAAGCGTAATTGCACCAGCCATTGAAATTAATAGTCCATATCGAATGTGTGATGATGTGAGAGACATTCCACGAATATTATTGTAGAAGTTATTCCCAATAATATGCTGATAGGATAAGAAGTTATACAAGGACGTAATCAGCATCGCAGACAAGAAGGTCATGAAGATAATGTCTAAATGCTTTTTTGCGCTGATGGGTTTCGCGACTAAAACTGTTGGAATAGCAATGAAGGGCAATTGTTGTTTGATGGTGTGCAGTGCCTCATCTATATTAGAAGACCACAATAAACTGATTACGTTTAATGCATAAAGGACAACGACTAACCAAAAAACACGGTTGGATTTGAACTTCTCCCAATAGTCGCTGTATTTTCCTTCCACGATGAGGTTGAGTACGATGAACATCACAGAAATGGACATCATTACTTTACTCCAGGAGAGGGCGAATGCAATTCCAGACATCCCTAAAATATGGAGGTGCGTATGTGTGTTATTCCCGAAAAATCGGTTCAACATAGAGTAGAAGTTTAACCTTAGTTCGACTATAAGGTTGGTTCGTTTTCATTCTAGGAAACGATTAATTTCCTAGAATAGTATTGTACTCCTTTAAATTTTGGAAAATTTTAAACGCTGCCCCCATGTCTTCATCGTAATTGAAGGCGTGCTCCGCACGGCCTTGCTGAAAATGGTAACGAGATACGATTTCGTTTTCTATTAATTCAATCAATTCAGATTTGAACTTTTCAAGATCACGCTCTTTCGAAGGAACAACTTTCTGAAGTAGCGCATCGTATTCTGTTTCAGCACCTTCGTAGAATCCTTCTTCTTCTGCGGCTTCCTTCATTTTTTTCAAAATCTCCTCTGAAGCTGTTGAGTATGAGAATTCTTGTTCCAGCACGTACTTCTTAAATGCTGCATATTCCGCATCTGTTAATTTGAAGTCCGACGCTTCAGAAATGGATGGATGATTATAGTAGTAATCCGTAGCGTAATCGAATACGAAGTTGTTTGCGAAAACAGTTGCTGTTAAACGACTAAATTCCTTTTTGTCCACTTCTATGTCTGGTTCAATTCCTCTTCCGTCAATAACGTCGCGTCCATTTTTCGTTTTGAACTTGGTAATGAGTGAATCTGCAACTGCTTCTGGTCGCTCGCCATTTTCTCTGTCGTAGTATTCCAGGCGCTGAACACATCTTCCTGAGGGAGTATAGTATTTAGCAATGGTTAATTTCACTTTTGAACCGTAATCCAAATCATATGTTCTTTGCACAAGTCCTTTCCCGAAAGAAGTTGTTCCGATGATCACTGCGCGATCCAAATCCTGCAAGCTTCCAGCAACGATTTCACTTGCTGATGCTGACCCCCCATCTACCAAAACAACAAGAGGAATATCCTTGTCCATTGGTTCTTCAGAAGTTTTATACACTCGGTTTTCATCTTCAACACGGCCAATGGTATTTACCACAACCTGACCTCGTTCAATAAACATGTTTACAATACGTACGGCTTCAATCACCAATCCTCCGCCATTTCCGCGTAAATCCAAAACGAGTGATTTCATTCCCTGATCTTTCAGCTCAACAAACGCTTTCTTTACATCTGCAGAAGCAGTTTGAGTAAATCCGTTCAGTTTGATGTATCCAACTTTATCTTTCAACATTCCCGAATACGGAACGTCTGGTAATTTGATTTCATCTCGATCGATCTTTACTGTTTGGACGTCGTTTTCTTGACGCTCGATTTTGATTTCAACGGCAGTGCCTTTAGGGCCTTTCAGAGCAGTAGATACTTCGCTGGAACTCTTTTCTTTCATGGATTTACCATCGATTTCCAAAATCTTATCTCCAGCTTTCAGTCCACTGATTTGAGCAGGTTTTCCTTCGTATGGTTCTGCTACGTATACGTAGTCTCCGTTTCGACGAATCAAGGATCCGATTCCTCCATACTGACCAGTTGTGAGGAGTCGGTAATCTTCAATATTCGACTCATGATAATATACAGTGTAAGGATCCAGATCTTTCAGCATTGCATCAATGGCTGTTTTTGAAAGATTTCCTGCTTTAATATCGTCCACGAAGTACTTCTCCAGGTGCTCATAAATTTGATCCATGAGCTCCATTCCTTTGATGATTTCGAAGCCATTGGACTGAGCCGTCGTTTGATTCGAAACTCCAAGCATGCAGGTTAAAATTCCTACTGAGATTATTGATTTAATTGTTGACATCATTCGATTCTAGTTGAGAGATGATTTTGCTAATTAGTTTTTCCGTTTTTCTGTTCAAAAGACTTAACTCTAGTTCTTCCTTTGACGTGTAGACCAAAAACAACGCTAGCTGTTTATTGTGTTCCTTCAAATACGCATCTAATATATTTCGCTTCGATCGAAAAGCCTCTTTGCAGAGACGTTTAATGCGATTTCGTTGAACTGCTTTTCGAAAAGTTCGCTTCGGTGCAGAAAAGACGATCTGAAATCCAATTTCCTTAGGTAGCTCAGTTTCTTTAAACTTGAGTACAAACGGAAAGGACTTTACCTGTGATCCACTTTCAAAAACTTCATCGATAATTTTTGGACTACACAGCTTGTTTGCTTTGCCTAAGCTTAAATCCATTCTAGTAAATTACTGATCGCGCTTATCTTTTTCCAATCGAGGAAGATTGATTTTCTCCATCACGATAAAGCTCGTTGGGAAGTAACCACTCAATTCCTCCTTTACCTTTTCCGCTTCAAGTCGTGTTCGGAAATCTCCAACACGTAAGAAGAAATTTGGTGCACTGTATGTAGTGTACGTATCTATTCTTGGATATTTCGCAATGAAGGTTCCACGAGCATCGTTAATTGCAGAGCGTTCCGAGTCAAAAAACAACTGAATTCGGAACCCGTCAATTTGAGGGTTGATTGCTGGTGGTTTGATTTCACCTTCCTTGGCTACCAAGCCGTCAATTCGACTATCCTTGATAATCTTTACATCTCCAGATTGAGCAAAACTCAACGAAGAAATAAGGATACATACACTAGCTAAAATTGTTTTCATTTCAGACCTACTTAAAATGGTATAGAACAAACTTACGAAAATACTTTTGGCAATCTTCGTGCCGCATTGTAAATCGCTAGAAATATCGGTGCTTTAAGCCTTTACGAACCAAATGAATTTGAAGAAGTATAAATTTTTGTTAAAAAACCTTATTTAGAATGATTTTAAATTAAATCCACCATCGTCGAAATTGTCACAATACTGTCATAGAATCTCACATTTCTACTAAATTTGCTACCGTCAAAAAGTACGTTTTTGATAAAAGACGAACAGTTTTTTACATAGAAATATCTATTAGTCAGATGTTTAGAAACTTAAGTAAATGGTGTCTTAACGCAGTAGCAACAACGTTGTTACTCGGGACATTTTCAGTAAACGCCCAAGATGCAGAGCCCGCGGAGGCTGCAATTGATGGCGGAGCATTATTCAACGCGCAGTGTGCGACATGTCACCATCCATTCAAAGACGGAACCGGACCGAAGTTGTCAGGGGCCCGTTCTGCATGGAGTGAGGGAGCAGGATCCAGCGAAGCCATTATAGAGTGGGTTCAGAACTGGGAAGCAGCCGCAGCGAAATATCCATATGCAGCAGGTGTCGCTCAGAAGAAGGCGACCAAAATGAACAAATTCCCCAACGTTACAGATGCTCAAGTAACAGCAATCCTTGATTGGGTTGATGCACAGGTTGAAGTTGAAGTAGGGAACACCTCTGGTGATAACGGGGGCGGAGGGTCTCAACAAGAGGAGGGAGGCTTCCCTTGGATTTGGGTAATTATCGGATTGCTCTTTATTGTGATCATCGGTGCAGTTTCAGGTGTACGTCGTCAATTGAAAGTAGCTTCTGGTGAAGGAGATGCTGGAGAATCGTTGTCGTATGGTGAGGAATTCAAAGGATGGGCATGGAAGAACTTACGATTCGTATTGATCGGATCAGTTGTTCTTTTTGTTTCACTCATAGTCGTTGCATTGCAGGGACTTGGAAGAATAGGTGTTGTAGAGAATTATCAACCATCACAGCCAATTGATTTCCCACACAGTGTTCACGCTGGTGATCAAGAGATCGATTGTAAGTATTGTCACAATTCAGCGGAGCACTCGAAATCTGCAGGTCTTCCAACAGTGAACGTTTGTATGAACTGTCACAAGCAAATCTCTGGTAACGATGATGAGCAGAAAGAAAAGATTGCAAAAATCTACGCAGCTGCTGGTTGGGACGGAGAAGGATATACTGGTAAAACAGATCCAATTGTGTGGAACAAAGTACACGTTCTTCCTGATCACGTTTATTTCAATCACTCTCAGCACATAGTTGTTGGTGGTGTTGATTGTAAGCAATGTCACGGAGATATGACGAAACAAGTTGAAACTGCGAAGGTTCAGCCAGTATCAGAATTGAATAAAGTAGACGGAAACATTCAGTTGACGAAACCAACTCTTACAATGGGGTGGTGTATTGAATGTCACGGAGAAAAAGAAATCTCAACTGGTTCAATTGATACGAAAGGTGGAGGATACTACGAGGAAATCCACCGTAGATTATTGAATAACGATAGAGAGTTGTACGACAAGTACCTCGAAGATGGTAAAGTGACAGTGAAAGAACTCGGAGGATGGGAATGCTCTAAGTGTCACTATTAATAGTATTGAAGAAGTTGATTTTATAGATATGGAAATGAACAGAAAATATTGGAAAGGCATGAATGAGTTGAAGGAGAACCCTTCATTCATCGAGTCTGGAAACCAAGAGTTTCCCGCGGAAACATCTGTTGAGGAATTTTTGAGTGATGACAACTTAAAAGAATCATCTACAGGGCGTCGTGATTTTCTTAAATTCTTAGGGTTTAGCGTTGCTGCGGCAACTGTAGCGGCTTGTGAAGCTCCAGTTACAAAGGCTATTCCTTATGTAAATAAGCCTGAGAACGTTACTCCTGGGATGCCAACTTGGTACGCATCTACTTATTATGATGGAAACAACTACGCAAGTATCCTTGTGAAAACGCGTGAAGGTCGTCCTATCTATATTAAAGGAAATAAAGATCAGGGAATCACGAAAGGTGGAGCAAACGCTCAAATCATCGCATCGGTTCTTGGATTGTACGATAGTGCTCGTTTGACTATGCCTCAAACGAAAAAAGGAGGAGAATGGAACGGAAGTAAGTTCTCTGATGCTGACAAAAAGGTGAAAGCCGCTTTGAAGAATGCGAAGAAAGTTGTTCTTGTTTCGAATACAGTAATCAGTCCTTCATTGTCATGGGCGATTGGTGACTTAGCTGTTTCTTTAGGTGAAGTTAGAGATTCGGCGACAGGAATGATCGGAACAAAGAATAAATTCGAACATATTCAATACGATGCTGTTTCTTACGCAGGGATGCGTGCAGCGAACAAGGCATCTTTCGGATTAGAAGAAGGAGGAAACGGAATTATCCCTACCTACGATTTCTCTAAAGCGAAAACAATTGTTTCAATTGGGGCTGACTTCTTAGGTTCTTGGTTATTGCCAACTCAGTTTGCAGGTCAGTATGCTGAAACGCGTAATCCAGATGCAAAATGGATGTCAAAGCACTTCCAATTCGAAGCATTGATGTCAATGACAGGTTCGAACGCTGATGTTCGTGCTATGGTGAAACCATCTGAGTATGCAAACGTTCTTGCTGCAATTGCAAAGGGAATTGGGGCAAATGTTTCAGGTGCTTCAGCGAAATTGGATAAAAAAGCTCAAGACGCTGTAAACAAAGCAGTAAAAGCGCTGAAAGCATCTAAAAAAGATTCAATCGTCGTTTGTGGATCAAACAATACGGCATTACAGATATTAACTAACAAGATCAACGATAAGCTTGGAGCTTACACTTCAACGATCAATGTAAACGAAACAATTCAGATGTTCCAGTCGCATGATGCGGCGATGGACAAGTTTGTTTCTGACACGATCAACAAGAAAGGTCCAGATACAGTTATCTTCTTAGGAACGAACCCAGTTTATTCTCACCCTAAAGGAGAGAAACTAGGTGCAGCATTGAAAAATGTTAAGAATAAGATCTCAATGGCTTCACATGCTGATGAAACAGCAAACTTATGTGATGTTATTATACCAGATCACCATGCACTTGAGGCTTGGATGGACTTCAGTCCTACAAAAAATCACTATGCAATCGCACAACCTGCAATTCGTCCATTAGGAAACACGGCTTCTTCACTTGAATCAGTATTGGTTTGGGCAGGAAAAGCGTCTCGTGGAGGAAAAGATTCTAAAGTCGGTTATGATTACATTCAGGCAACTTGGAACAAGTGGGGATACACAATGGACCCAACAACTCAGGCTGAGTTCCCAACGTTCGAAAGTTTCTGGAACACAATGGTACATTCTAGTACTGGAGCAGTTGACATGCCTGCACCGACAGCGCCAACGTTTAACAGCGCTGCGATGTCTAAAGTTTCAGGGAAACTTCCAAAAGGAGGAGGAACTGAGGTTGTATTGTATCAAAAGACAGGAATCGGAATCGGTAACCAGGCGAATAACCCGTGGCTACAAGAGCTTCCAGATCCATTGACGAAAATTACTTGGGACAACTACATCACCATGAACCCTGTTGAAATGGAGGGTATGGCGACTACGTTTGATCAAGAAAATGGTCTGGATCTTGCCGATTTGACAGTTAACGGAAATACAGTAACATTACCAGTTTACCCACTCCCAGGTCAAGCACCTGGAACAGTAGGTGTAGCATTGGGTTACGGACGTGGAGCGAACGGAGAGGATATCGGAACGGCTGCTTACCAAACGAAAGAATACGGTGGTAATGAGATGCTGGAGAATGGTAATCCTAAACCAATTGGAGCGAATGCCTTCGCATTTGTGAAGACGGAGAACGGAACGTTATCGTATGATGCGGCTGGAGCGAAAGTCTCTCAGAAAAACGAAAAATATTTAGTTGCAGGTACGCAAATCCATTCAACGGCAATGGCGCGTCATTCAATTGTTCGTGAAACAACATTTGATATCTACAACAAAAAAGATAGAACAGCATACAACCCAGAGCACATGCTCTCGAAGTTGGATGAAAACGGACACCACGTGAAGGCACCTGTTAGTGAGTTCGACTTGTGGGATGCTCATCCAGTTGAAAACATTGGGCACCGTTGGGGAATGACAGTTGATTTGTCATCTTGTATCGGATGTAGTGCTTGTTTGGTAGCTTGTCAATCTGAAAACAACGTTCCAGTTGTTGGTAAGGATGAGGTGAGAAGAGGTCGTGAAATGCACTGGTTGCGTATTGACCGTTACTTTGCTTCAGATGAAGAAGCAGCGGTTGGAACAAGAAAAGACAGCGATACATTTGACTACGGTAAGCCGGCAGAAACGCCATCTTTGAACCCTGCTGTAGTTCACATGCCGATGATGTGTCACCACTGTAACCATGCTCCATGTGAGACAGTTTGTCCAGTGGCAGCAACAACACATAGTAATGAAGGATTGAACCAAATGACGTATAACAGATGTATCGGTACACGTTACTGTGCGAACAACTGTCCTTACAAAGTGCGTCGATTTAACTGGTTCAACTACCCATCATACAAGAAATTCACAGAAATCAACCCAGCGCAAGACGATATAGGTCGTATGGTATTGAATCCAGACGTAACAGTTCGTACGCGTGGTGTAATGGAGAAATGTTCTTTCTGTGTACAAAGAATCCAAGCAGGTAAATTGGAAGCTAAGATTGACGGACGTCCAGTTCAAGATGGAGATTACTCTACAGCTTGTGCAGATGCATGTCCTACAAACGCAATCATCGTTGGAGACTGGAATGATTCAGAATCGATGATTCGTAAATCAGCGGACAACCAGCGCGCTTACCAAGCACTTGAAGAAATAGGTGTTAAGCCAAACGTTTGGTTCAAAGTAAAAGTAAGAAACGAAGAGAATTCATTACTCGCTGAGTTGCAGCAAGAGGATGCTCATCATGGAGGACATGGTGAACATGAATCTGAAGCAGGTCATGGAGAAACTGAACACGGACACGGTCATTAAGAATAATAGAATAGAAACAAAACACAATTGTAATGCATAAGGAAGCAGCAATTAGAGAGCCCCTCATCTTAGGTCACAAGACTTATCACGACATTACAGAGGATGTATGTCGTCCAATTGAGGACAAAGCTCCTAGAACCTGGTACATTTTATTCGCCATCGCCCTAATCATCGGTTTGTACGGTGTAGGATGTATCCTTTACCTTTTAGGTACTGGTATAGGTACATGGGGTCTAAATAAAACTGTTGAATGGGCTTGGGATATTACCAACTTCGTTTGGTGGGTAGGTATTGGTCACGCCGGAACCTTGATTTCTGCGGTACTCTTGCTTTTCCGTCAGAAATGGAGAATGGCGATTAACCGTTCTGCTGAGGCGATGACCATCTTCGCCGTATTCATGGCAGGATTGTTCCCGTTGATTCACATGGGACGTTTATGGTTAGGATACTGGGTATTACCTCTTCCAAACCAATTCGGTTCTCTTTGGGTAAACTTTAACTCACCACTTCTCTGGGATGTATTCGCGATCTCGACTTACCTTTCGGTATCACTCGTATTCTGGTACATTGGTTTGATTCCTGATTTCGCGACTATTCGTGACCGTGCGAAAAAACCGATTCCAAAGAAAATGTACTCGATGCTTTCTTTCGGATGGTCAGGACGTGCTAAGCACTGGAACCGTTTCGAATTAGTATCATTAGTACTTGCCGGTTTGGCAACACCACTTGTATTCTCGGTTCACTCGATTGTATCTTTCGATTTCGCCACATCGGTTATTCCTGGATGGCACACGACGATTTTCCCTCCCTACTTCGTAGCAGGAGCGGTATTCTCAGGATTCGCAATGGTACAAACCCTTCTCTTAGTAATGAGGAAGGCGATGGGGCTTGAAGCCTACATCCATACCAAGCATGTCGAATACATGAACATTGTAATCATGGTGACAGGTTCGATTGTAGGTACCGCCTACATTACGGAGCTCTTTATCTCGTGGTACTCTGGGGTTGAATATGAAGGATATGCCTTCTTCAACCGTGCCACTGGACCTTATTGGTGGGCTTATGCAGCCATGATGACGTGTAACGTGATCTCTCCACAG
>JBGCDF010000155.1:0-4474 GCA_045105095.1 Crocinitomicaceae bacterium
ATTGAACGGATTGAAGTCGTGAAAGGCCCTGCCTCGACCTTATACGGAAGTGAGGCCATGGGCGGGGTGATCAATATCATTACCAAACGTCCTGAAAACGCTCCAACTGTTTCTGCAGACGTTTTCACTACAAGCTGGCTCGAAACCAATGCGGATCTAGGGTTTCGTTTTCCAATTGGAAAGAGATCAAGAGAAAAGAGTCCGTTCAGTACTTATGAGCCTAACAGACCGATTTGGGACGTTTTGACTGGTATCAACTATTACAATTACAACAATCCAATCGACAATAACAACGATGGATTTACGGATGTAACTCTGCAAAATCGTATTTCTATTTTTCAAAAGTGGAAGTTCAACCCAAAGAAGAATAATCGACTTATCTCTATCGCAGGAAGGTATTTGTACGAAGATCGTTGGGGAGGGCAAATGGACTGGAACTCGAATTTCCGAGGTGGAGATAGTCTATATGGTGAAAGCATTTATACTTCTCGTTGGGAACTTCTGGGAATGTATCAATTACCTGTCAAAGAACGTATTTTTCTTACAGGGTCTTTCAACCGTCACCAACAGAATAGTTACTACGGAGATGTTTTCTATCTGGCGGATCAAATTACTGGGTTTGTCCAAGGTTATTGGGATAAACACATCGGCAATCATGATTTCATTGTCGGAACTGCTGTTCGTTACATCAACTACGATGACAATACTCCAGCTACAGCGACGAGCGATAGCTTGAATCCACAAAATATGCGGAACATACAGTGGATTTCTGGAGTGTACGCGCAGGATGAGATCAAATTTGGAAAGCATCACAAACTGCTTATCGGATCACGTTTGGATTACCATTTGGACCATGGATTGATTTTCACTCCAAGACTTGGATACAAATGGATGACTGAGAACCTGCACATTCTTCGTCTAAATGCTGGAACAGGGTTCCGCGTGGTGAATATCTTTACGGAAGATCACGCAGCACTTACTGGAGCTCGTGAAGTTGTAATTGAAGATAATATCTCTCCCGAAGAATCGTACAACGTCAATTTGAATTACAGCAAAACCTTTATCACAAAGAAGAATAAAATGATTGGTGTTGACGTAACGGCGTTCTATACTTATTTCACGAATCGGATTATTGCGGATTATGATTCTGATCCGAATGAAATTCGCTATGCAAACCTGAATGGACACGCAGTCAGTCAGGGAGTTAGTGCTAACCTGACCATGAAATTGCTACCTGGGCTTTCGATTCAGACAGGAGCGACGCTTATGGACATTTACTCGGTTTCCAATGGAGTACGAAGTGATCAAATCTTAACGGAAAACTTCACAGCAACCTGGGCTGTATCTTATGAAGTTCCAAGAACAAAATTCACAGTGGATTACACAGGAAATCTATACAGTCCTATGCGTCTGCCTTTGCTTAATGATCTTGATCCTCGCCCAGAATATTCACCTTGGTGGAGCATTCAGAACATTCAAGTGACTTACAATGGATTTGACAACTGGGAGATTTACGGAGGAGTGAAAAATTTACTCAACTGGACGCCAGAAGGAAGTACTCCTTTCCAAATCGCTGGAGCAAATGATCCTTTCGACAGTCAGGTTACTTTTGATGCAAATGGAGATGCTGTTCCAACTGCGAATAACCCTTATGGATTGACCTTTGATCCTGCGTACGTTTACGGTCCGAATCAGGGAATAAGGGGATTTTTGGGAGTTCGGTATACGTTTAGATAGATACGGCTGACGCCTTTTGGATTGTTGGATTGTTGGATTGTTGGATTAGACGAATCTCAACTTTCATTCAATGATCCAACGCGAAGCGTCCAAAAATCCAGCTGCGCAGCAGGATCCAATCAATCCAAAGAAACTCCGCTCTCAAACACCAATTTCTTGTATTTAACAACGGCCTGATTTCTTGAGCAAGCGTTAAAATGCCACCATTCGCTAGGAATCCCTCGGAAGCCTCGTGATTTCATGACTTCACGGAGAAGTTTTCGATTTTCGTGTTGTTCCTGAGTTAGTTCTCCTGATGCGAGAAATTTCCATTCTTTACTTGGGAAAGCAATATCTCGAAAGTCGTCATAGCCAGCTCCCATATCCAATGGGATTCCATCCTTATCACAAATTGTGAGGTCCACAGCCGCACCAAAATTATGTACACTTCCATAGGAAGGATTGGATACGAACTTGCCTCGTTGTGCTGGAGGTATGGTATCCAATGCATTCCACATTTCGCGTTGCACTTCCAGAGGTCTAACCCCATCATAAATTAGCAAGGAGTAATTCGGATGCTTCTCTTTCAAATAACTTTGGCAGCCTGAAACTCTCACCGCTACATCTTCCTGCAAAAAGAGGGCATCCAAGGTATCGTAGAGAACATGCCCCATGAAATTATTATCCGATGAATAACGTAAATCCACTTTAATGGAAGAATCAATGTCGAGAATATCCACTAGATTGAAGGTCTTCATGTAGGCCACTGTAGTTGAATCGAGTTTCACCTTAGCAATTGAATCCTTGATAATTTGTGGATCCCGCACTATTTCAGGCTCAACTTCCTTGACTTCTTTTGGTTCGGATTCTTCTCCACAACTAGCTGCAATTACACCCAGACTGAGAACAATAAAAAGCAATTTAGCATTCATGGAATCAAAGTAACAAAATCTAGTTGAAATAGAACTTTCTCACTAAATTTGGTTCTCAAAATTAATTCTATGCCAACTATCTCTCAAAAGGCAGTTACAATGCCTGAATCGCCAATTCGTAAATTGGTTCCTTACGCTGAAAAAGCAAAGGCTGAAGGAAAGAACGTTTTTCATTTGAATATAGGTCAACCGGATATCGAAACACCTCAAGTCGCTCGTGATGCAATTAGAAATTTCGACGACAGAGTAATCGAGTACAGTCACTCTGCTGGATTTCAATCTTATAGAGACAGTTTAGCAGCAAATTATGCGAAATCTGGTATTGACGTAGATGCAGATGATATCATTATCACAACAGGTGGTTCAGAAGCTTTGACCTTTGGGTTTATGTCTACGTGTGATCCAGGAGATGAAGTAATTATACCGGAACCGTTCTATGCAAATTACAATGGATTCGCAGTCGCGTCTGGGTTGAATGTTGTTCCTGTAACAGCGAGCATTAATGATGGTTTTGCCTTGCCTCCTGTTGAGGAATTTGAAAAGAAAATTACCGATAAAACCAAAGCAATTGTTATTTGTAACCCTGGAAATCCAACGGGTTATTTGTACTCTCAAGAGGAGTTGGAAAAGCTTCGGGATATTGTGAAAAAACACGATCTCTTCTTATTTGCAGATGAAGTGTACAGAGAGTTTTGCTACGACGGAGCTGTTCCTTTCTCAGTTATGAATTTGGAAGGAATAGAGAATAATGTCATCATGATTGATTCCGTTTCGAAGCGTTATTCAATGTGCGGTGCTCGAATTGGAGCGATTGTATCTAAGAATAAAGAAGTAATGGCATCGGCCTTAAAATTCGGACAAGCACGTCTTTCACCACCAACGGTTGCTCAAGTTGCAGGAGAAGCGGCATTGAACACACCACAATCGTATTTTGACGATGTTGTTTCTGAATATGTTGAACGTAGAAATATCATGGTCGATGGATTGAACGCCATCGATGGGGTCTTCTGCCCAAAGCCGAGTGGTGCATTCTACTGCGTAGCACAATTTCCAGTAGATGACACAGAAAAATTCTGTCAATGGTTGCTTGAAAGTTTCGAATACAAAGGAGCGACGGTTATGATGGCTCCTGCCAGCGGTTTTTATTCGACGAAAGGGAATGGAACTCAGGAAGCTCGAATTGCTTATGTATTGAATCAGGATGCTTTGAAGAAAGCGGTGAAGTGTTTGGAAGAGGCATTGAAGGTGTATCCGGGAAGGACGTATTGTTAGGTTGGATTATTGGATTGTTGGATCGCTGGATCATCCGATTGTTTGATTATCTGATTGTCCGAGTAGTGGTGGTTGGATATTGTTTGAACTTCATTCGTATAAAAAGAGGACTAAGGACTAAAGTGATCTGTTGAGCTTGTTGAAATGCTCTTGAATTCCGTATTGCGATGATGATAGTTTTTTTTGCGCCTCCCCGATAGCTATCGGGACCGTTTTCATTGTATAGTTTACTCCTGCAAACCTGTTTTGCTAGCTCTCTTCTGGTAATGACTTACTCGAAGAGCTCACCGCAACATCGTTTCCACCTCGCAAAGCTGCCGAATTCCAACGGGGCGTGAACAATCAACTAAAACTTCCGTTACATGATCGATTCCGAGCTATCAAAATTTCAAGAAATCAAACCATCGGACCATCGGACCATCGGATAATCAAATCACGCCACTTCCTTTGTTCTATCCTCTGGTTTCTGATAATGGATAAACAAATTGATCCAAATGATTTTCGACAATGCGTACATGTATGGTGTGAGGAGAAAAGCCGAAATAGCAACAATT
>JBGCDF010000156.1:0-4539 GCA_045105095.1 Crocinitomicaceae bacterium
GTAGTTCGATTTACACACGGACACCTCATCTTGACCTTCAGGCTGGATCAATACATCCAAATTAATCGCGATATGCTTATCTCCTTCGTACTCCAAATATGGAAGCACTTTTGGGTCTTGAACTGGTCCCGGTACACGGAAAGGTTCCAATGCATCCAATGTCACAATCCAACAGGAAATGTGCGAAGCGAAGTTCTTTCCAAGGAATGGTCCTAATGGCACGTACTCCCATCCTTGAATGTCGCGTGCACTCCAATCGTTGAGCAATGACATTCCGAAGATGTAATCATCTGCTTCTTCTGTTGAAATTGTTCCGCCCAAGGGTTTCCCTTGATAGGTAAAGAAGGCTGTTTCCAATTCGAAGTCCAATAAGTTACATGGTCCATAAACCGGTACTTCAGCTGTAGGTGGTTTCTTTTGACCTTTTGGACGGTGGAAGTCAACTCCTGAAGGAACAATTGAACTTGAACGTCCGTGATACCCTACAGGAATGTGTTTCCAGTTTGGAAGTAATGCGTTATTTGGGTCTCTGAATAAGCATCCAACATTGAACGCGTGCTGCTCACTTGAGTAAAAATCTGTGTAATCACCAATTTCAATTGGCATGCACATCGTCACATCAGCCATTGGAATCAATACCTGATCAACATGGTGTTGTTTTCCTTGTAAATCTGAGTTATCCGCCTGTAACAATTTCGAAATGCGTTCGCGCAGCTTCCGTGTTCCCATTTTCCCTTTCAACATCATTTTGTTGAGGGAATCAGAATCGAAATCAGACAATTCAAATGGAAGGTTTTCCATATATCCCAGTACGAACATTGATTTCAAATCAATGGCAAATTCACCAATTCGAGACGCTACACGTGGTTTGTGGTCACCAAACTTGATGATACCGAAAGGCAAATTCTGAATGGGAAAATCTGAATCGTTTGAAACTTCTACCCAAGAAGTCAATGATGGATCGTTTGCTGCTAAACTCATATTATCGTATTCTAATTATTATACATTGAAGCGGAAGTGCATGATGTCACCGTCTTCCACAACATATTCTTTTCCTTCTACGCGAAATTTTCCTGCATCTTTCAACGCGCTTTCGCTTTCATATTCAAGAAAGTCGTTGTACTTCATTACTTCCGCACGAATAAACCCTTTTTCGAAATCTGTGTGAATAACTCCTGCCGCCTGAGGAGCCGTCATTCCTTTCTTGATTGTCCATGCGCGAACTTCTTTCTCCCCTGCGGTGAAATAAGTTTCCAAGTCCAGTAATGAATACGACGAACGAATTAAACGACTTACTCCTGGTTCTTCCAGACCTAATTCATCAAGGAACATTTGGCGTTCTTCATATTCTTCCAATTCGATGATATCTGCTTCAATCTTTGCTCCGAGAACTAACACTTCAGCATTCTCATCTTTAACGGCCTCTTTTACAGCGTCAACGTGTGCGTTTCCATTTTTCACAGAAGCTTCATCCACGTTGCACAAGTACATCACGGGTTTAGAAGTGATTAATTGCAATGACTTCATAATTGGCACTTCCGATTCTTCCAATTCGATCGTTCGAACTGACAGTCCGTTTTCCAACGCCTGCTTCGCCTTTTCAGCCAAAGCATGTTCTTTGATTGCATCCTTATCTCCAGACTTGATTACTCTGGCCAAACCGCTCAATTTCTTTTCAACCGTTTCTAAATCTTTCAATTGAAGTTCGATATCGATTATTTCCTTGTCCGCTACTGGATCAACTCTACCGTCTACGTGTATAACGTTTCCGTCTTCAAAACAGCGCAACACATGAATGATCGCATCCGTTTCACGAATGTTCGCTAAAAACTGGTTACCCAATCCTTCACCTTTCGACGCACCTTTTACCAACCCGGCGATATCCACGATTTCCATCGTTGTTGGAATGACTTTTTGCGGGTTTACTAATCGCTCGAGATTTTCCAATCGTCCGTCGGGAACTGATATCGTTCCAACGTTTGGTTCAATTGTACAGAAAGGATAGTTTGCAGATTGTGCTTTTGCGTTCGACAAACAATTAAAAAGAGTGGATTTCCCAACGTTTGGCAATCCTACAATTCCACATTTTAAGGCCATGTAATTCGAATTTTAGACAAAGATAATTTATTGGTGGAATTAACGGATGGAATTACGAGCATTGCTTTGTTTTTCGACAACTTCGGTGGAGAAATATTGCTATTTTGCTTTGCACCTTATCGATTAACACATGGAACTACCAAAAAAAAATGAATACTATTCTGGATATCAACCATATATTGACCTTGCTGGAATTGGAGGTTTTTTTGAAGAATTTGACAGCGCCACAGACGAAACTATTGGCTTTTTAAGGTCAATTGATGTAGATAAATTAAACTACGCATATGCAGAAAACAAATGGACAATAAAAGAAGTCCTTATGCATATAATAGATACTGAAAGAGGGTTTTCTTATCGAGCAATCGTTTGTATACGAAATGATAAAAAAACACCTTTATATGGTATGGACGAAGACTTCTATGCTAAACAAGTAGATGTTTCGAATAGAAGTATTGAAAGTATGCTTGAAGAATTTGAAATAGTACGAAGAGGATTTAGAATACTATTTGAAAACTGTACGGACGAACAATCGTCATTTTTAGGAAATGCAGTTAATTATGAAATTTCCGCAAGAGCACTAGGATACATTTCTATTGGACATACCAGACATCATTTAAATGTAATAAGGGAGAAATATCTAAGCAGTTGATAAAGACACAGACAACAATGTATACGAAATCATTAGTATCTTTAAACAACTAACAGCAGAATGGAATCTTCCGTTTCCAAATTTAGGATCTTGAACGCCATTCAACCCAAAATCGCACAAAATGCAAGTTACACCTGAAAAAAATGAAAAGGTTGCGAACATGGTATTCGCCTCCATTTATCCGCTCTACCTAAATAGATTAGAGAAGAATGGTAGAACAAAAGATGAACTCGATCAGGTAATTACTTGGTTTACTGGCTATGATCAGAATGAACTACAAGCACAAATCGATGAAAAAGTAACGTTTGGAACATTTTTTCAAAAAGCTCACATACATGCAAACGCACACATGATTAAAGGAGTTGTTTGTGGATATCGAATAGAAGAAATTGCCGAAGAATTTGATGTGTATTTACAATGCAGACGCATGGAAAAACTAATTGATGAGTTGGCAAGAGGTCGTAAAATGGAAAAAATTCTTCGTCAAGAAAAAAAGTAGAAACTGACACCAACAAAACTCAAGACACGTTAACGATTATTCCGTAGAACAAGCAACAACAATTCGGATAACGTACGACGACGATTATGACGGTCTTCGTTTATAAATCACATATTCGAGAAGTTTTAACATAACGTTTTTCGCTTAACATTTAGTGAATATTTCTTCCTGTTATCATCTTTCCAACTTATCCAATCTGGCTCAAATATGCTTATAATATCACTCAATTGAACTTCTTGATAGGAAGCCACTTAAAACCCCAAACGAATCTTTAAAGACACGCGTAAACATCTGTAAAAACAGGGGTTTCAGAAATTCGTCGATGATTTCTGTTTATTCGTCGAAACGTTCATTTTTATGATGGTTTTGCTCATACAAAAGGGCGATTTGGTAATGCCTCTTTCAAATCATTTTCGAGTTCTTTTTAGATCTTGTAGCTTCGATGCATGCTAGAACCTATAATAATTGGGTTTCTTGTTCTGAGCACTGCAGCTTTCGGACAAGAAACCTCAAAAACGCCGTATGAATGGCAACGACTAAACCCTCGAATCGTCTGCATGCAACTGTCAGAATTCAATGGGCTCTCTCCCAAAAAGCAAAATGTCTTAAAAGACGAAATCCTCCTTTTCGAAGGGGAACTGGACATGGTAGATATCGAGAAGTATGAATCTGAACAGGTTCAAAACTCTTCTTCAAAAATTCAATACATGGAAGGTGTGTCGGGAGAACTCAAAACATGGGTTTTCTACCACCCCGAAGTAAAGATCATTCCTCGATCAAGGTATAACGCCATGGGCGACTCCGATCAACAAAAACACATAGATTCGGGCACTTTGATTCTAAAAGGTGAAGTTTTAACTCTCAAGGACATCCAGTATTATGAAGAAAATAATTAATTCACTTTTTCTTTTGGGAATGTTCGTATTACCTACATTCCTTTTAGGACAATCAGATCAACCATGCACCGGTGGAGGGGCACCCAATTTATCAGTTGGAACGACTTGTTCCTTTACAACGGCTAGCACTGTTGGCTTTAACCTGCAAACAAACGCTAACAACGGAGGAACTCCTTCCTGTGATCCTTTCATAATTTCCTCTGACGGTTGGTTTTCATTTACGGCGCCCGCAAGTGGAGCGGTAACCATCTCTACCCAAGCTGGATCAATTACGGACGGTGTTATGGCGCTTTACAGTGGAACCTGCACTCCTACAAACCTCACGGAAATAGGCTGTAATGATGATGCGAATGGCACCTTTATGCCAGAGATTACCGCAGGTAGTCTGACTCCTGGGG
>JBGCDF010000157.1:0-5881 GCA_045105095.1 Crocinitomicaceae bacterium
ACTCACTCATCAGAGATAGGGCTGAGTGATTTGAAAATACAGTATAAAGATTATGCCGCGTGGCAATTGTCTCTGCTTGAATCAGAAAAATATCAAAAGCACCGTGACTTCTGGCTTGATAGGTTAGGAGGAAGGTTGTCTCTGTTGAACCTACCTGCTTACAAACAACGTCCAAGGATAAAAACGTACAACGGGGAAAGTTTATCCTTGTTATTGCCTTCAAGTGTTGCGAATCAGTTGAAGGGATATGTTGATGCTAATGGTGGAAGTCAATTTATGCTGGTTGTAGCTTTATTGAATGTATTGCTGTACAGATATACGAGAACGACTGATGTAATCATCGGTTCGCCAGTGGCGGGGAGAGAACATGCCGATCTGGAAGATCAAATAGGTTTCTACGTTAATACCCTCGTTTTGAGGAATGAGGTCGATCCGAATGAGTCGTTGAATCAGTTCTATGAGCGAGTGAAAACGAACACTTTTTCAGCGTTTGAACACCAAATGTATCCCTTCGATCGGCTAGTGGAAGAACTGGATCTCATGAGAGATACCAGCAGGAGCGTAGTATTCGATATTTCTTTGACGTACCATAACATTTATCAGGAAGAAATCTCAGCAGAATACGGAGAACGGGCAGCGGGTGAAGTGAGATCCACGGGTAGTAAGAAAGTGAAGAACGACATCGAACTGCACGTTCAGGAATTAGGCGATTACGTTTCTATGGACTTGTTCTACAACAAGGATGTGTACGATCAGAAAACGATGTCCGATTTCATGAGGCATTTTCAGCAAATCACTGAAAGCTTTTTGAAAGAGCCGCAACTGTCCGTTAATCAGGTAGATTTTTTACGATCGGATGAACGCGAAGAGCAACTCCATTTCAATACGGAAACCATTCCATATCCTGACTCAGATTCTTTAGTAAGATTGTTTGAAAAGCAAGTAATTGATAATCCTGATAATATCGCAATCGTTTATGAGAATGAGAGTTGGACATACACCCAATTGGACGATATATCAACACAACTTGCGAATTGTTTAAAGAATGAATATCAGATCTCTCAAGGAGATATGGTCGGAGTACAGGTCGAAAAAAGCGATTGGGCAATTATCGCGTTTATTGCCGTACTCAAATCAGGTGGAGTTTACGTGCCGATAGATCCAAATTATCCTTCGGATAGAAAACAATACATCTGCGATGATAGTGTTTTCAGGTTGTTGATCACCCAGACGAGTTTTATTTACGATATCGATTATTACGATGGTGAAGTGTTCGCTATTGATGTGGAATTTACGCCAGAAGAGCATAGTAAAGAACTGGATATTCCCTTCCCGTCAGGAGAGGATTTAGCCTACGTAATTTATACTTCTGGGTCAACGGGAAAGCCAAAAGGTGTATTGATTCCGCACAAGGAAATTTCTAATTCAACACTTGCTCAGATTGCTTGTTACGAGACGAGTAACACAACCAATGGTTTATTGTTTGCATCCTTATCGTTTGATACTTCGCTTTCTGAGATTTTAATGGTGCTAATGGCTGGAGGAACCTTGTCAATCATTGGCGATCATAGCAGAAAAGATCCTCAAAAATTAACCGAGTTTATTCAAAAGAACAAGGTAACACTAGCCACAATTCCTCCGTCGTATGTTACCCAAATGGACATTGATGAGATTTCTGGTCTGAAGAAATTAATTACCGCCGGGGAACCACCGAACTTAAAGAAAGCACTCAGTTTTCTTAAGTATGGTACCTATTACAATGCCTATGGTCCAACAGAGGCCTCGATTTGTGCGACTGTGTACAAATTGGAGAATGAAGAACAAGTCAAATCAGGTGGTATTCCTATTGGTAAACCCTTGCAGAATGTTGAACTTTTTATTCTGAATGAAGCTGGCCTGACTCAGCCATTGGGAGTCGCAGGAGAAATTTGTATTGGCGGTACAGCGCTTGCGCAAGGCTACCTGAATAATGCGGAACTGACAGAAAAGAAATTCGTCGAAAATGCATTGTCTTCTGCTGGAAGAATCTATCGAACAGGAGATTTGGGAAGATGGTTATCGAACGGGAATATTGAATTCCTGGGTAGAGTGGATGATCAATTCAAAATCAATGGATATCGCGTAGAACCTGGAGAAATTGAGCATGTTCTATTAGAAAATAGAGATGTTAAAGCTGCTGCAATTGTCCCGCAAGTAAGTGATGAGAGAATCACTTCGATGATTGCCTATTTAGTGCCCGAAACAAAAGAAGGATTGGGTGAAGAAGAGTCATTGGTGGAGATCAACTTGAACAAGATTCGATCGTTTCTTGAAAATCGACTTCCGATCTTTATGATTCCATCAGAATTCATCCTACTGGATAATCTTGCTTTAACACCCAACGGAAAAATTGACAAGAAGGCACTGTCAAAGCATACGGGCAAGTCGCTCTCATCAGGAATCGAATTTGTTCCACCTCAAACGGAAAATGAAAAAGTGCTTGTGGAAGTACTGGAAGACGTTTTGCAGCGAGACAAGATTGGAATCAATGATAGCTTCTACAATTTAGGAGGCGATTCCGTTAAGTCCATTCAAACGGTCGGACGATTGAAACAGCAAGGATACGTGCTATCTGTTGAGCACATTCTGAAGACACCTGAGGTGAAGACTTTGGCTGGTTTTATGACAAAGGCGGCGTATGAGTTAGATCAATCGGAAGTATCGGGAGACATTGTATTGGCGCCTATTCAAAACTGGTTTTTCCAACATAATGGAATTAAGCGTCATCATCACTTCAATCAATCTGTGGTCCTTAAAAGTGAGAAATCAATTGATACCAAAAAACTTGAAACATGCTTGGTTCAACTTACCACACACCACGATTTATTGCGCCTCACAGCATCTCACGAAGATGGGAAATGGAACTTATTCAGCCAAACTTCTGAGTCGAAGGCATACTCGCTGCATGTCCACGATTTGAAAGAAGATGAAAACAGCGACCAAACAATTCAATCAATTGGCGAGGAGCTTCAAGCCTCATTTGAGTTGGAAAAAGGACCTTTGTTCAAGGTTGTTCATTTCCAATTGAAAGAATATGATCTTTTGGGAATTGTTGCCCATCACTTGATTGTCGATGGTGTTTCGTGGCGAATTCTGTTGGAGGATTTACAAACCTTGTACACTGACGTCATTCAGGGATTAGCTCCGAAACTACCAAAGAAGACGAGCTCTTTCCAAAGTTGGACGGCAGCGTTAAAAGAATATACAGCGACGACTAAGATTGAGAAAGAAAGAGCTTATTGGGAACGAATTGGACAAACATCTGTTGATCCACTTCCCGTTAAATCGTCCACCGAGGAACAAGCCGAGCACTCTACTATTTCATTCTACTTGGGAGAAGCGCACAGCGAGCAATTACAGACGAACGTTCATCACGTCTACAAAACACAAATAAATGATCTTTTGTTAACGGCTCTTGGTTTGTCGCTCAAGGAAACATTTGGATTACAAAAGACGCTTGTTCAAATCGAAGGCCATGGTCGGGAAGATCTTTTTGATCGAATGGACCTGAGCAGAACCGTAGGGTGGTTTACATCAATGTATCCACTCTTACTGGACATTTCGGGCAGTGAAGAACTGACGGATACACTTGTTCAGGTAAAAGATGAATTGAGAAGAATACCGAACAAAGGAATAGGTCATGGAGTGCTTTCGTATCTGGCTGAAGAAGGACTAAGATCGGATGTGAATCCGCAAATTACGTTCAACTTCTTGGGAGATTTCGGTTCTAACCCTGGCGGAGAGCAGGACAGTTTATTTGAATACACCAATCAGAATCTTGGTTCGGAAATAGCCGAAGAAAACAAGATTTCCGCATTGTTGGATGTTTCAGGAATTATCGTTGAAGGTAATTTGAACATTTCGGTGACTTATCCAAATAGTGCTTTTGAGAATGAAGCGATGGAGCAATTGCTCAAGATTTTTGAAAGAAATCTGGTGAGTTTGATTGAAGAACTATCATCCGAATCTAAAACCTATCTAACGGCATCTGATCTTACGTTCAAAGGATTAACAGCTAAGGAATGGAAGTCTCTGAATGCAGATACCAACATTGAGGACATCTATGAATTGTCCCCGCTTCAAAATGGGATCTTCTTCCATTGGTTGGCTCAAGAATCAAACTCGATCTATTTTGAACAAACGAACTACAGAATTCATGCACCTCAATTGGATACCGACAAACTGAAAAATGCCTACCAAGGTTTAGTTGACCGTCATGCAGTTTTGAGAACGAGTTTTTCAAATGAAATTTCGGATCGACCGCTGCAAATTGTCCACAAGGAAGTTCCGGTTCACTTCTCACATGAGAAATTAGATGAGAACGCTAACCCTGAAGAATACCTCGTGAGCGTCAAGGAGCGTGACATGGATAAAGGCTTCGATTTATCATCTCCCTCTCAGATGAGGTTGCACATCATTGAACTATCAGATGATCGATATGAATTCATTTGGAGTCATCACCATATTTTAATGGACGGATGGTGTATCAGTGTATTGATTAATGATTTCAATGCCTTGCTGGGTCAGGAGAGAGGAGAAGATGTGGTGCTTCCTGAGGTAACGAAGTACTCCAATTACATTGAATGGTTGGATGGAATCGATCGGGATGACTCACTGAGTCATTGGAAAGAGTATCTATCCGGATACGATCAGGCAATTACCTTCCCATTTGAAAAGGACAGCCCACTTCGGGATAGAGTCCAAGCGCAGGAAAATCTTGAATTAACAGGAACGCTGTTCAAAGATATTGAGCAACTCTGTAGTGAATTGGAAATAACGACGAGTACGTTTGTTCAATGCGCTTGGGGACTACTTTTGGCTCAATATAACAACACGACCGACGTAGTGTTTGGAAAAGTTGTCTCTGGAAGACCCGGAGAGTTGGAAGGAGTTGAAGACATCATTGGTTTGTTCATTAATACCGTTCCCGTCCGTGTAAATTATGAAGAAACCGATACTCCGCAGGATGTATTGAGAAAATTGCAAAGTGAGGCCATCGAAGGTTCGAATCATCACTACATTAATTTGTCGGAGGTACAGGCGCAAAGCGAGCTTGGAATGAACTTGATTAATCACATCATGATTTATCAGAATTATGCAGTGAAGAATGATGAAGAACAGGGTGATGAATCGAATGACGATCTGCAAGTAGAATCAATGGAAGTCTTCGAACAATCGAATTATGATTTGAATATGGTCGTCGGTGTTGCTTCAGATAGCCTCAACATTAATGTTCGCTACGATAGCAATAGATATCATAAAGGTGGAGTAGAACGATTGATCGGTCATTTGAAACTACTAGTGAGCGGTTTGGTGAATCAGAGAGATCTGCCGATTTCTCAAATTAACTGCATCTCAAAAGAGGAGAAGAACCACTTATTGTTTGAGTTAAACGATACGAAAACAGAGCTTCCTGATGAGACGATCCTTGATATGATCAAAGTTCAGGTAGGGAATACATCAAGTGAGGTTGCTGTGTCTTTTGAAAATGAGGTTGTTAGCTATGCTGATTTAGATAGTACATCAAATCAATTTGCAGATTATTTGATTCAAAAGTACACGGTTGAAAAAGGTGATTTTGTGGAGTTAAAACTCCCACGAAATGGATGGACGCTGGTAACTATACTCGGTATTTGGAAGGCAGGAGGAGTGTATGTTCCTGTTGATCCGGAATACCCTGACTTCAGAATAAACTACATCGAAGAAGATGCAAATTGTAAAGTGATGGTAGATGCGAATGAGCTGAACGCTTTTAAAGCATCAATTGATGACTACTCTGATCAACCCATCCAAAGAGAAATAAATCAGAACGATCTGGCTTACGTGATTTACACTTCGGGTT
>JBGCDF010000158.1:0-6697 GCA_045105095.1 Crocinitomicaceae bacterium
CCCGTAAATCTTCCATGCAGATTTTCAGAAACGATATAGTCCTGTCCGAAGTTTTCAAACTTGAACAACAGCTGATCCAGATCTACATTTTTCGCATCGATAACAGGATTAAAATAAATCTCTTCCGGATTAGATCCGTTGAAATAGCCATCGATATCAAAAGATCCACCTGCTGCGTTCATTGTAAGGTGCTCGACATGCAGGTAATGGTCTGGGGTTGTTCTCAGATTACCCTTCAAATTATGAATCAAATAACGGTGATAATTCAAATGATCAATATCCAAGTGATAGGTCATATCTGTGAATGGCAACTCATAAATATTGAAACCAGCATCATGATCAACCGCAGGAGTTCCAGATCTGGCAGCTTTGTTACCCTTGATGGCAGGAGCTGGATTGTATGCAATTAATTGATCGATGTCCAGATGAGAAGCGGTAATTGAAAAATGATTGTCACGCTTTTTGATTTTCTCATTTTCTCCTAGATAGTAATGTAAGGTGGTCTTGAATGAAGACTTTCCGAGATTCCCATGGAAATCCTCAACTACTAAATGTTCATCTTCATAATGCACGCGCCCCTCGAAATCCTTGAATCTGAGCGGATGAACTTTCATCTTACCATCAAATTTGTCTAGGTTCAAATCAATTGATTTCAATTCATCGTCATAATGTAAATAAGTGTATCCATGAAGTTTCAAATTGTCAAATTCTTCATGACGATACTCTTCAGGAACGTAATTTTCTCCCTGATAAGAGAACAATGATTCCAATTGGAGCATTTTTGACTCCAGATTAAACTCGATTTTGGAATCTCCACCTGGATGCTCGTCTAACCACTTTTCGTAATGCTCAAGTTTTCCCGTAAAGAGGAAATCACTTTTGTCAATCATCCCACTAAAATCAACCACTCGGAGGTCTTCTTCTTCCACGAAAATATCTGCATGGAAATCGTGAAGTGTGTGAGGGTAGTGCTTTAACTTCGCGTAAAGGTTTTCAATGAAGAACTCACCTTTCGGCAAATGCTTCGACTCGGTGAATGCTCTGGCAGAAGCCTTGAAATCAAAATCTAATTTAAGGTCTTCAATTTGCTCATCCACACCATTGTTCTTTTCACCGCCAGTGATTTCGAAAATGTCCAGGTAGTCACTCGTAATTGTCAATCGTGTATCCACTTCTTTATTCGTGTGGTGGATGATTGCAGGTAAATCGTCAATAGTCCCGATAATTTCTAAATCCGATTTTCCGTAAAGTAGGTCGAACACTTTTACCGTCGCTTTGTGTCCATGTATCTCTGTCAGGAAGTTGAAATTCTTGATGGGAAGATCCAATTGGTCAGAAGCAAAGTGTACATTTCTCAGACCAATTTTCATCTCGTACGATTCATTCAACTGAGAAACGGCATGTTCTGGATTCTTAAGGTCGATAATATCTTCAAATTCAATATTTACTTCACCTTTTCCTCCAACATTGTGAAGGTGATCCATGTTCAAGAACTTAGAAACAAACCCAATATCAAACTTAGAAAACAAGTCAAGATGAACCAGTGGTGCTGTAAAATCAGTGATTTCTACATCTCCCTTCACAGAACCGCCTTGAGGCTTGGCCGTGAAGTTCTTCAAGGTAGCTTTCATGGTGTTTTGATGTCGATCCTTTCCATTTGAGAAAGTAGCGTCAAAGTTGATTCCGTCAATTTTCTTTTTTGTCTTTGGATTAATGACATAGCCGTTTTTACAGCCAAAGTTCGCTGTAACCTGAGGGGCATGACCATTAATTGACCTTCCTTTTACTACCGATTTAAAGCTGATTTCTCCTTTATTCTCGTACTGTTGAAGTGTCGGGATAAGCTCTTCAGGGGCCATTGCCACGAATAAATCAAAATTGGGCTTGTTTCCAGTAAACGTGAGGTCTAACAAAACATCTTTCAAAAAGTCAATTGAGCCTTCCATGTTGAACTCTGATCCCTCGAAGCTAACAGCAGTTGGAGAGATGGTCATGATATCTTTCACCTTCAAGAAATCTACTTGAGTATCCAAATCGATGTGTTTGTGCTTGAAGAATGTCGTGTCGTTGTCCTTAATGATGTTCATCATGAACTTCGCTTCACATGCCGCAAGTACGTGATTAGGAGATGTTTCAAATTTGGCGTTCGCATTGTTTACGAATGCTTCCACTTTGAGGCCATTGGCTTCATTAAGCTTGGTAATGTCTACGTTTTCGAGCTCAATACGCTTCAAATCGAGGTGGAATTCTTCTTCCGCACTTTCGATTTCCGTTTCTGCTGTCAAGGCGTTTACGATATTGAAGTCACCATCTACGTGTTGAACCAAGTTGATGAAACCGTTTTCTAACTTGATTTTCTTGACTTCCATTTTTCCCGTTATGATGGTCCAGAGATTGAAACCAACATATACATCTTCCATTTCAATCAATGGTGTCCCATCTTTCTCTTTACTCTCAAACACTTTGAATTCTTCAAGATCAATCGAGATATAGGGGAAATTCTCAAACATAGAAATGTGAGAATCCTTCAATTCTGTTGCTCCACGGAAGTCTTTGTTCAGATCCGAGATTAAATCCTGTACGATATCATCTTGTTTGACATAAACAATGAGAACGACCGTAAAAAATAAAATGACTGGAAGTCCAATCGTCACAATAGCAAAGCGTTTCCAAAAACGTTTGCTTCTCATCCAACTCTTCAATTTGGTACCAATTTTTGACATTCTTAGGGATAATTTTGAAACCGAACATGAAGTTAAGTAATTATGCAGAATTTATTCCTTTAAAACTTTAAAGACTTGTGAATAGTTGTGTGTTTTTAGCTGAAGGTAATAGATACCATCATTGAGATGAGATACATCAAGTTCACAAGCCCCAGAATTAAATTCCACTTGTGCTAGCACGACTTGCCCTTGTGTATTGACTAAACTCAACTTAACTGATCCAATTTCGTCTTCCAAAAGTACATTTAAGGTCGCGTTCACTGGGTTCGGATAAATAGATACGAATTGTCCTAGTTTCTCATCCATACTGGCGCACGATTCGAACATTAGCATATCCGAGGCTTCGCATCCATTTATGTCCACGACAGTCACAGAATAGTTTCCACTAACAGATGGTGTTAATGTTTGATTCGTCGATTGATCTGACCATAAATATGAACTCAATCCAGCTCCGGCGTCAAACATAATAGGACCAAAACAGTCATTGGTGTCAGGCCCCAAATCAACCTGAGGCAAAGCAAATACTTCAACTAAATGACTCGTTGTGTCTTGGCAACCTTCAGGAGAATCAAGCACTACTTGGTAATTGTATATTCCTGAGGATGAAGGAGCAGCGCTTAAATTATTGGTGTTTCCCACAGTAATTCCATTTTCCAGCCATTCGAAGGATATTGTGTTCGACGATGCACTGGTAAAATGAACAGTGTCTCCGAGGCATATTTCGTTATGCGATGCTGACGTAGAATCCATTGCCGGGGGAGCATATACTGGAATACTCACTTGCATTGCATGTTGACAATTTCCATCGAGGATTCGAAGACGTACATCAACTGATCCTGCGGAAGTAGGTGCGAAAACGTAATTTGTATCTTGGCTTACAGGAATTCCGTCTTCATACCACAAATTTGTAATTCCACCTGTGCTCACATTAACTAGTTCGACGCTATCACCGAGACATAAATAGCTAGGATAGGTGAAGCTTGCGTTCAACGGTGAGGGGGCAACGATCAGATCGTAGATCATTGTATCTTGCGGATTGCCATCTAGATAAGAGGTAGCGGTCACGGTGTATGTTCCTGACGTCATATTTCCAATGTCAAAGATGTGCGAAAATGGCCATGATGTGAATATAATGGTTCCGTTTGAGCTGTATAACATGGTGATATCAATATTGTTTCCTGAAATCGAGATGTTGTTACCAACATGAATAAATATGGAACTCATTTGCCCAGAAACGTTTAGGGATACAGGATAACAAATCGTTGTTGGGCTTTGAGAGGAGGCAATTTGCAAAACGTCTATGGCGCTGGACATTTGTCCAATGGTAATATTGGAACACATCAAACTTAGAAAAAAGAATAATGTTCTTACTGGATTAGATCTCATATTAGTAGTAGTTAACAGTGCTTTAGATAGCAATCTAAAAGTACTACTTATTATTTAGACATGCTGCGAGAGCATACCCCATACTAAAGCACGCTTGTAATAAATACCCTCCGGTAGGAGCGTTCCAATCCAGCATTTCTCCGATACAATAAGTTCCTTTGAGAGCTTTAAGCTCGAAATTCTCACTCAGTGCATTGAATGAAATGCCTCCTGTTGTGGATATCGCTTCATCAATCGGAGCCGATGATCTTAGCTGAATTGGTAATTGTTTTATTTTTTCAGCAAGGACGCTTTTGTCGAGGAATTCTTCTTTCGAAAGGATATGCTTAAGAAGCTGAATTTGCGTTTTACTGAGCTTCAATTCACCTTTGAGAATATCCGTCGTTTTCTTTTTTGATTGAGACAATTTTTCAATGACTTTGTCGATGCTCAATGTGGGTTTTAAATCCATGAAAACGGCAGCCTTACCTGATTCTGATAATTGAGTTTGAATTTCACTACTGAGTGAATAAATCGCGTTTCCTTCAAGTCCAAATTTTGTGATCACCAATTCACCCTTCGATCGTTTCTGATCGCATTGAAGCGCGATGTTTTTCAAGGGCTGGCCTTCAGCTTTCTGAATAAACTCTTCATCCCAGTTTACCTGATATGCGCAATTTGCGGGTAGGAAAGAGGTAGTTTGAATTCCTTTTTTCGAAAAAGTATCGAGCCATGAACCGTCTGATCCAGTGACCTTCCAACTGCCACCTCCAAGTGAAAAAATCGCGTAGTCGGCAGAAATTATTTCTTCTGACTCGAAGAGTAAGTCACCATTTTTATCCCAGCCTTTCCAGTGTTTTCCAAAATGAATTTGTACTTCATTCGCTTCGAGAACTTCTAGGATTGCCTTGAGTACTTCGATTGGTTTTATTCCTTTTTCAGGATAAACGCGCTTGCTTGATCCGATGAAAGTCGATACGCCAATTTTTGCCAGCCAAGAACGCAAATCTTCGTTCGTAAATGTTTTGAGTGCGTCTGAAAGAACTGGACTAGCCGAATACCGTGAAATCATGTCATCGATATGCTCGGAGTGGGTCAAATTGAATCCGCCTTTTCCTGCGACGAGAAATTTTCTGCCGACGGCTTTGTTTCTCTCATAAATGATAACATCGAACTGTTCTGGATTTAGAAAAGCTGCTGCGGTGAGAGCAGAAGGACCTCCACCGATAATCGCGACGGTCTTTTTCATTGGGAAATATTAGAAGAAGTAAGTCAATTTAACACCCACTGATCCGCTGATAGGGATGAAATAATTTTCACCTCCGTAAACCTGCTGAAAGGCAACACCGAAGTTCGATTGGACGCCAATATCGAATCTATCGGAAATAGCGAAGTCAATTCCAATGGGGGCAAATGGCCGAAGGAATAATGAAGAATTCCCTTGATATTCGTTAAAGATAGAATTTGGGACTTCAGCAGGTAATCCGCTGGAGATGATTTCAGCTACAGATGTTTTATCGCTGAATGTTGATCCAATTCCAAGGCCAAGTCCGGCATGTAAGGTGAATCGTTTGGCAAATTTCGGATTGTATTTCCATACATATGCACCATGCAAATTGAACTCTTTGAAACGAGTAGAGTAGCCAACAGCTTTGTAGGCTCCACTCGCGTTTGTTAATGAATAGGACAGTTGTGTTCCCCGCACCATGTAAAAAAGCCCCAGACGAATTTCACCAACAGTGGAATAATCGTTGTCTTCCTTGTTAAGTGGAATTAACGAAATAGATGCACCGATTCTCGACCCTTCAACATCACGATCGTACAGTGCTTCATGGCCAAGCAAGTCGCGTTCTATGTCCGAAGGATTACTCGTTAAATTACTCATCATGTCGAGATCTACATTCGAATACCGATCCAGCATGGGCCCCATCTCAAAGGAAACTGAGGCAAGAATGAATCTTTTCTTGGCTGTGCTGTCTTCTTGAGCATAATTGAAAAATGTGAGAAGTGACAATAAGAGTAGAAAGCAATACTTTTTCATGAGAAGTTAGTTGACTTAGTTAAAACTAAGATTTATTGCTTGATTTTCTGCTGTGATAAAGATTATTTCTCTTTGAGCAGGATCCTATTGATTTGGTAAAAGTCGTTTTCTTTCACCATAAAATAGACCCAATCATCATGGATGCGTATGTTCTTACAGAACGGGGCTTCCTTTAATGTTAGACTATTCGGAGTAATCGTCTTATCTAATGCAATCTCCCTCAGAGAGCAGATCCCATTCTCAATGAACTGTTCATACATCGCCCCTGTGGAACGGTCTAACAATACATCATTGACGCGCTTGCTTTTATAAAAGCTATAGGGTTTCGAGTAAATCAATTGATTGAGTTCATTGTACACTCGAATGGAGTCAGAATATTGATCAATATTGAAAAGTAGGTTGTTGTATTGAAAACTTTGAATGTTTAATTCAGTCCCACGCATTTTTACGTACCAAGTAATCATCCGATCCAACTCACTGTCTAGACTTTGAAGTTCCATAACATTACCAGACCAAACCTTATCAAGTATCATGTTTTGATGTTCTGGAGTAACGAGAAAATACCTGC
>JBGCDF010000159.1:0-5888 GCA_045105095.1 Crocinitomicaceae bacterium
TCAACATGACCGTTGTATCTCCAAGTAATGTGACTACAAACCCTTGGATTTTGGACAATACGCCCGATGCAGCGCTATTGAGTTTACCAGCAGTTCAAGGTGTAGACAACGTAAATAACATGGAGCAAATCACTATTGATACTCCAGCGCCAGGCGTTTATACGATTGATTTAGACGGATTTTCTATTCCCTCTGGTCCACAAAAATACTATGTGGTATATGAAATGGTCACCGATGATGTTGTCTTAACCTACCCAATTGGAGGTGAAGGTTTCGATAGTTCAGAAGATGAAGTGATCAGATGGGATGCGTTGAATGATGCAGGAACATTCACATTAGAATATTCGGAAGATAACGGAGCTAACTGGAATACAATTTCATCCACGATTAACGCGTCAAGACGCTATTTTGAGTGGAATGTTCCAAATGTTGTTACTGGACAGGCATTGGTTCGCGTATCGAGAGGTGGCAGTTCTAGCCAAAGTACGGAGCCATTTTCCATCATTAGAGTGCCGCAAAACTTAAACGTAGTTTCTGTGTGTCCCGATTCTGTTTCTCTTAGTTGGAACGCTGTAGCAAATGCTACGGGATACGAAGTGAGTTTTCTCGGAAGCCTTTACATGGATTCGGTGGGAACTTCTAGCACGAACTCGATCACATTAGCGCATTCAAGTCTTGATGAGTTGTGGTGGAGTGTAAAGGCACTGGGAGCGAATAACTGTGTTGGACGTAGAGCAATTGCGCAATATCAAGCTCCAGGGTTAACGAATTGCACGCTTGATACTGATGCAGCAGTTGTGGATGAATCCGGATTAGACGGCAAAACTGTTTTTACCTGTTCGGAAGTCACGCCATTAACGATCGGAATAACGATTTTTAATTACGGTGTTCAACCGATTTCATCTGTTCCGTTAAGCTACCAACTCAATGGGAATGCTGTTGTGAATGAAACCTACGCGGGTACATTGGCTCCAGGGTCAAGTGTTTATTACAGTTTTGTTACCCAACAAACGATTCCTGTTGGAAGTAATACCTTAGATATTTCGTGTGTATATCCTGGTGACTTAAACTCGATCAATAATCAAGTAACACTTCAATTTGAGTACGTAGATGATGCTCCGGAAACACTGCCATTTTCTGAAAACTTTGAATCTTTTCCTTTGTGCTCAACGGATAATGATTGTGAAGTAATCGAATGTCCAGTGCCAAATAATTTTGTAAACAGTAAGAATTTAGTTGAGGACGACATTGATTGGAGAACGAACAACGGAGATACGCCTTCAAATAATTCGGGACCTAGTTTAGATTTTAACCCCGGGAATGCATCGGGTAAGTATGTTTACTTAGAAGCTTCGGGAACACCAGTCTGTTCAAATAAAGAAGGATATCTGACCACACCGTGTATTGATCTCGGTCCTGAAGGGGAGTTAACGTTTGCGTATCACATGTTTGGAAGCGATATGGGAGAATTACACGTCGATATTATGGTGAATGGTGCTTGGATCAATGATATTACTCCGGTGATATCAGGAAATCAAGGTACGAGTTGGTTACAACGAACGGTTGATTTGAATGCGTATTCATTCAACATCGTCAACTTTAGGTTCAGAGGAATTACAGGAAATGATTTCAATTCAGATATAGCGATAGATGACATCAATATCGATGACGCATTGAGTATCGATGATCCTTCATCAAATCAGTTTACGGTTTATCCGAATCCGAGTAATGGAGAATTGATGTATAAATTGCTCAATCAAGAGAATACAACGATCGAAGTCAGAGATGCACAAGGTAAAGTAGTGTTCAGAAAAGATGTGAGTGAAAATCAAGGCGAAATTGATCTATCACATGTATCGAAAGGAGTTTACTTCGTTCAATTTACGACTGCTAATACGTCAACGAATAAAAAGGTAGTGATCCAATAGTAGATTCAATATTTGGAAAGATTGATTTGTGGTCCATTTATTTTAGGACGGACAGAAGAAACAAAAAAGCATCTCAGACGGGATGCTTTTTTTGAGTTCTACAGCCGTTAGTCCGATTTAATTCTTCACAATCCTTTTATATTCAACAATACGTCCGCTCGAATCGGTCAATAAAATAGTGTATACACCACTTGGCAAGGTGTGGACTGGTAGTTTGGACTCGTCCGACTCAATTTTCACCCGATCAATCTCATTTCCAAGAATATCAATTATTGCAATCGTACTTCCAACATGTTCAGAATTCATAGATATATTAATGAAGTTCGATATTGGGTTTGGAAACACCATGAAATTAGTTTGTGTCAAATTGTTGAGCGAAGCTATGGTGGTGTCAATGGTTGTTATAGTCTGGCAAGTGGAGTCATAACAATAATAGTTCCCATCAGTATAACTTACCTCAAGACATACCGTGTATGTTCCATAGCTTTGATATGTATGAACAGGTGAATCTTGAGTCGAAGTGCTGCCATCTCCAAAAGTCCAAAAGTAATCCAGTAACTGTCCGCCCTGATAATTGAAAAAGTTAACTGTGTTACCGTTTACTGACGGATAATTGTTTCCTGGGTCGAAAACGGAAGTACAAATGGTGCTATCTACTACTGTAACGTCATTGCAGTAAGTGTCTGAGCAACCCCCACCAGGAGTAGTTACGGTGAGACAAGCATTAAAAATTCCTGTAGTTAAATAAGCATGCTGTGGATTTTGTAGAATGGATGTTCCTCCATCACCAAATTCCCAATAGTAGGATAAATTTGAACCCGTTGAGGCATTTCCAAAAGATATCACACCAGGGTTTACGCTATATCCAAAACTAAAGTTAGCATTGCATTGCGCAATGCAAGAGGTAGAAATAACAATCACTACTGCTAGAATTATAACTTTCATATCTGTATTTTTTAATTTATATCGATAGGCAATTCAGTAAACAGGTTGCCCAAATAGTAAGATGCCTGTAAAAGCAAAAACGCTGCATCCACATTAGTCATTTTTCAAAAAAATCAATTGATAGAGAAAGGAAAGCTCAAAACATGTATATCAAGTTTGCCTTTCTTAGTACTTTTATGATTAGGATATCCCGAATAATGTAAAAGCTAAACGGGTTTATTTTTTACGAAAAAAAAGAACCTTCAATTTCTCGAAGGTTTCATTTGTTTTTTGTGACCCCGACAAAGAGCGAGCACTGCTCGTGAATACGGCGACCTGAACGGGAAGTTCAGAAAGTCAAGGAACTTCAAACTCGATTGAATTGGATCACTATATTTGAAATATTCGTTTTTAATCAGAATGTTACAACATAAAACCACTTATTTACTGGCTTTCGCGCTCATGCTGTTTGCATGGATATGTAACGCTAACAGTACAGCACAGACCTTAAAGTTTAAAAATTATACCGCTCTGGATGGATTGTCAAGTTCGGAAGTTTATGATATCACACAAGACGATCAGGGCTATTTGTGGTTTGCTACGGATAGAGGACTCTCGCGCTTTGATGGACGGAATTTTAGCACCTTCACCGTTTCAGATGGCATTACGGATAACGTCGTCTTTAACTTTTTTGAACACAATGACGGGACAATTTGGTGTTCAACATTGAGTAATCGCGTATTCTCATTTAAGAATGAGTCGGAAGGGTTTATTCCCTACAAATACAATGATTCACTTCAAAAGTATGCCGGCGATTTCAACCCAAATTCGCTTGAAGTTATTGAAGGTAAATTGTACGCCAATTTTCATGGTTTATATGGATATCTCCGAATAGATGAGCAGGGAAATGTATACTCAACATTAAGAAATAGCTCTGATTTTAGACGTTCCTTAAAGACAATTCCTGGAAGTAATCATTTTATTTATTGTGAATCCGAAGAAAATGCTGGATTCGATGGAATTCGTATGATATTGAGTTCTAAGTTACGAACCTCCATTTCTCGGAAAATTAAATTAACAAAGGGGCGAACTGTATTCATCTTTGGTTCACAATGCTTCATTTCCTCCTCCAATGCTAAAAAGTTCGACAAGTACGAAGTAGAGAATAGCGATGCGATTATAATGGCAGGAAAGTTTAATGATGAACACTTCTGGATTGGATATCAGAATGACGGTACTCGAATTTTTTCAGCCGAAGGGAAGGTCGTCAATCACTTTCTGAAAGATTATTCTGTCTCTAGCGTCTATTCTGATCACGAAGGTGGAATCTGGATAAGTACCTTAAACAACGGGGTTTTTTATTGTGCCCAAACCTCGATCGACTATTTCGAGTCACTTGGATCAATCAAAGACCTAGCAGAAGATCATTCAGGGGGGGTGTATTGTGCGACAGTATCTGGAAAGATCTATCATTTTTCTGGAAACGAATGGAAGGTATACGCAGAGTCTCCAGATTTACCCTTAACCGCAATCACGCAAGGAGAAGAAGAAGATGTGTTCTTTTATGGTGGTGCCCGAGGCAGTCTTATTGAACAAGGAGGACGCCCCCGTTTATTATCCAATCAGCAACGCTTGAAGTCATTTTCAGATAACCTAGAAGGTGCTCGATTAGCTGTTGTAGGTATCTCTTCAATTGTCAAATTGTCCAAAGATTCTGTCGAGTTCATTTTAAAAGCACCCTCTATCGTATATGACGTCGAGGAATATTCCGACGGCTATCTGATTGCTACACGAGCGGGATTATATCAGTATTCGAATGAGCAATTGACATTTCTTGGAGATAAATTCCCAGAGTTGAAAGGGCGAATTCAAGATGTTGATGTGTTTGAAGGGCTCGTTTACTTGGCAACAATGGGAAAGGGAGTTATTATTTTTAATGGCAACAGCACTCACCAAATTGTTGAAGAACAAGGCTTAATTAGTAATACGTGCACAGAAATATTTGTAGAATCGGAAGGTACTTTTTGGGTAGGAACGAGTAATGGAATGTGCAAAATATCGCGAGTTAGAACGGACTTTCATGTCACACCGTTGTCTATTGATCAAGGAGTTCCCTTTTCTGAAGTAACGGACTTGCATAAAATTGGTAATGATATTTGGATAAGTGCAAAAGAAGGTCTCTTCCGAATAGATGAGAAAGAATTCGATCAGATCAGTCATCCAATGAACAAGTGGCTACATTTCCGTTACGTTAACGTGAATGATAGCTCCGTACTAGATGGAAAGGACACCTGTTTTGATCATACTCAGAATGAGTGGAAGTTTTCTTTTGATGCCATAGCATTTAGCAGTAAAGGTGGACGATTCAGATATCGACTAAAAGGAAACAATGCAAGTTGGGTATATTCTGACGAAGGATATTGCCGTTATAGTGATTTAAATCCCGGTGACTATGAGTTTATCGTGCAGGTAAAACTAGAGAATGATTCATGGGGTGAAGAAATTAGATATAGATTTTCAATTGCCCCACCTATCTGGAAAACATGGTGGTTCATATTGAGCATTATAGCGCTCATTATATTGATAATCTATCTTGCATTCAGATATGACTTACTGGCCGTCAACAAAAAAATGATTAGAGAGTTCTTCCGCTTACTGATGAGAAAACTGCGCTCTGACGAACGCCTTTTTGTGGTCGTGCGCTCATCGAGAAGTCAAATTAGAATCGCTACGAATGACATTCTTTACTTTAATTCATCGGGTAACTATTACGAAGTAAAAACGATCGACGATCGCCACGTTTGTAGGGGGAAAATTTCTGAATTCTATGACCTTCTTCCGGACAAAGGAGAGTTTGTTCGACTTCACCGATCCTATTATGTTCGCATCGAACACGTAACTCGGGTTAGTTCTAAAAGTGTGTTTGTAGGACGAGATGAAATTCCAGTAAGCAAAACGTATAGTGAAAACCTAGATCGGATTCAACTCGACTAATTCAAAACATCCCAGAAAACGGTGATTTCATCCCAGATAGAA
>JBGCDF010000160.1:0-5444 GCA_045105095.1 Crocinitomicaceae bacterium
TACTAAATGTTTACGGCTCTAGATCCCCAAGTTTTGATATTGATCCGGAATGAATAAAGTGTATGCACTGGTCAGTGTTGTAGAACAAAATCCCAAACCTTACCCCATAAAACGCGACAAACCCCACACACAGGAATGCGGGGGGTTCATCTTTCTACTTACTACTACTCTACTTATAGCTTTTTTAATACTTATGTTGATCTCATTTCTAGTACCTTATCCTTTGTCAAAGATTCGATCGCTTAGAAGAAATGATATAATCGTTTTCTTGATTGACTGATACAAATATAGGTACAGAAGTGTGTATATTTTCAGCATTTTGAGTGCGGAAAACACTCTAAATGAGGGCGTAGATCTGCTAAAATCAAATTCTGTAACTTGAAAAAGATTAGTTTAAAGCTCCCTCTTTCAGCGAGTAAGGCGATAAAATTACTCGAGACGCCTTGGTCTTATTGAGTGCCCAAACCACTTGCAGTGCGGCAATCGGGAGCATCGTCTTTCTAATTTGTGTAATCCAGACGTTCTCGTTCCTTTCAATTTGACTCGATTCAATTGACCAATCCAATATTTTTCGGAGTTTTTCAACGCGGAATTCCGTTATCTCTTGTTTTGGAACCCATGGCGTTTCGAAGATCATTTCGAAAAAAGTCTCAAAGCTTCCTGACGCACCGATAAGAATATCCGCTTCAAAATGAGTCATTTGACCTTTAGCACATTCATCGAAATAGTTGAAAATGGAAGTTTGCAATTCTTTTGTATAGGTTTCGGGGAAACCGAATTGCTGGTAAACACGTGAGACTCCAATATCCAAACTGATCAAATTCGTAACACCATCTGCATTTGCGCGGATAAACTCCGAGCTTCCTCCCCCAATATCCATGATCACTCCGGTCGACGAAAAATCGTAGGTCCACTTGACTCCTTGATAAATTAATTTCGCTTCTTCCTGTCCTGAGATAATACGAACATCAATATCAAACAACTTTTTGGCTTTCTTCCTAAAATTGTCTGCATTTTCTGCTCCACGCAGGGCAGAAGTTCCGATTGCCAAAATGTCTTTTCTTTCAATTTTGAATGCATCACAAGTTTTCATGAACTTCTTCAAAGCCAGAAATGCACGCGCCATTGCATCGGGTGCTATTTTATTCTTGTTGATTCCACCCATTCCGAGTAGAACAGGTTCTTTGGTAGAATGTACACTTTTGAATGAATGCCCATCGACATCTGCTATTAACAGATTGAAGGTATTTGTACCCATGTCGATAACTGCTCTTTTCATACTACGTACTTTTCATCCACTTAAAAATATGCTTTAATCGCAGACGATGGCCAAATTGTAGAATTCCATTTCTGTATAGTCTAGATGCCAGTGCCATCACCAAGAAGGCCGAAATGATCAAGGTAATCAGTGCCAGGTAGATTTCATATTGATGTCCAGGTTCATAGCCCTGATACAATTTCACCATGACAACCACGGGAGATGTGAACGGAATGTAGTGCCATAACGTTGCCATTCCACTATCGGGATAGTTCATCGTGTAGTACCCTGCGTAGAGCGAAAGACATAGTAAAATCACAATTGGAATCACGAATTGTTGTCCATCGCTTTCTGATCCCATTGTTGCTCCAATTGCAGCAAAAATTGCCCCATAAAAGAAGTATCCAGCCACAAAGAAGAGCAAGAAGAAAATGAGCGTATTCCCAAATTGAATTCTATCATAGACCAGATTCACAAACTCGTTGTACTCCCGAGCCGCGTAGAAATTTTCCTGATAAGAAGCGTCATTTGCATCCAAGATCATCTGTTTGACGTTCATATTGGCCGCGTCGAGGACATCAGGGAACAAATGTTCTCTCATCAGGTATAATCCTGTTCCGATAATTGCAATCCAGATAATGAATTGCACGAAAGCGGATAATCCAATTCCGAACACTTTTCCAAGCATCAACTGATTGGGTGAAACGGAAGCCAATAACACTTCGACTATGCGATTGCTCTTCTCACGGGAAACACTTCGTAGTATGGTCATTCCGAAGAGGAAGATAAACAGGAATATGAGTGCTCCAAAAAAGAAGCCTGCCCATCCCGTCATATCGTTTGCCTCCCCTTTCGGATCATTTACATCCTTGAATTTCACACCAATTGGCTGCTTAATGGATCGGAATTTCTTGAGTGTCATTTTCGTAAACCGCTCTACCAGCACTTCTTCCAATCGACGTTCGTAATGATACTGAACACGCGTCTGCATGCGCGTAGATGGTTTGTTTCGATAGAACAGAAAACCTGTTTTGTTGGTCAGGACTTTCTCGTTCACTTCAAGTAAGGCATCAAATTTCTGGTATTTCTTTGCGTCTTTGAATTCGTCTAGTTCGATGACGCCATCTGCGAAGAAGTAGGTCACAGAATTGTCCTCTCCCGCCATAATTTTGTTCTCGAACAACCCGCCATGATCAGCAATCAATACGTTCCAATGCTGTTTCGACTGTCCTCCTAATGCAAAAAGTGCGTACACCAATCCAAGTACCAAAATCGGTCCGAGTACTGAAAATAGAATAAATGAGCGCGTTCCAATTCGTTCTTTGAACTCACGCATGGCTATCAACACTGTATTTTTCATGCTTCGCTCGTTTTTTCTGGTTGAACTAAATCAATGAAGACATCCTGCATGGATGGCAATGCTTCCCAAGCTGCTTCAATTTTCACTTGTCCCATCAACACGGACAATAGATCATCAAAGGTACTACTGCCGCGCATTGCGAGGAGCACTTCGAAGCGATCATCACCGAGTTCTTTCTTATCCACCAGTTCAAATCCTGTCCACAAGGCATTGACAAAACTGATCATGTTTCCTTTAAATCGAACTGAATAGTGTCCAGTCTTTTGTGCTTCGCGCAATTCAGAGATGGAACCCTCAGCGACTTTTTTTGAATCATTGATCAATACCGCTCTATCGCAAATCTCCTCCACACTTTTCATGTTGTGAGTGGAAAGCATAATGGTCTTCCCCTGCGATTTCATGATGGTTAACTCTTTCTTGATCAATTCAACGTTTACAGGGTCGAATCCACTGAAAGGTTCATCAAGGATAAGCAATTTGGGTTCATGAAGCACAGTACAAACGAATTGCACTTTTTGCGCCATTCCCTTCGATAGCTCTTCGATACGTTTCTTTCTCCAAGGATCAATTCCGAAGCGTTCAAACCAATAATTGATTTTAGTTTGGGCATCAACCTTCGACAATCCTCTGAGTCTTGCTAAGAATAAGGCGTGCTTTTCAACTGTCATGCTTCGGTAAAGACCGCGCTCTTCAGGCAGATATCCGATGTGAAACAAATCTCGGTCGGTCATCAAATCTCCATCAAAGCGCACAGAACCGTCGTCAGGTGAAACAATTCGATTGATGATTCGAATGAGCGTTGTTTTTCCTGCACCATTTGGTCCCATTATTCCAAGAATCTCACCTTTTTGTACTGACAAAGAGATGTTATGAAGTGCCGTTTTCTTGTAAAAAGACTTACTAATGTTTCGAATGTCTAGAATGGTATTCATGTGGGGTGAAGATAGTTAAATTCGATTATCCGAATCGCTTCGCGTTTGATTTTCTGATTTTCCGATTGGTTGGATTCGCTGCGCGTTTGCCTTTGGTGGTGTTGGATTTTTGAATGGTTGGATGGTTGGATTTTTGGATTTTTGGATGGTTAGATTAGTTGGATTGTTGGATTCGCTGTGCATCTGCCACCTTTGGTGGTATTTGGTTGACCGAAGTACAAATTGAGGACTGAGGCTCTTGAAGTCCGCAGGTCGATTATCCGATTCGCTGAGTGGTTGGATTGTCTGATTCGCTGCGCGTCTGCCTGCGGCGGTGCCTGATTTTTCAATTAGCATATCTTGCATTTGAGGATTTATGTTCTAAACAATTAAACGAGACATTGGTGTTTCGTTAACAAATTAGGACACTTAATGTTTTTCTGAATTTAATTCTTGGTTGTTGAATGCGGCACTCACTTTTAGGTTTTTACATATGGTACCACTAGAGCGACCATTGTTCCCTGCTCTCCAAAAACACTCCTGTCTTTCACTGAAAAATCCATCCTTGAATTGAATTGCCTTGCCAGAATAGACAGGCGTTTTCTAGTGATTTCGGTGGACATCGAATTTTTCTTGGAATTTTGATTTGGTTCTACATGATCAATACCAATTCCATTATCCAAAATGACACATACTAAGTCGCCATCGTCAAATTGAAGATTAATACTAATTCGCTTATCCTCAACTTCCTTTTTAAAACCGTGCTCCAGAGCGTTTTCAATGAAGGGTTGAATGAGCATCGGAGGTACTTCGATATCGTCTGGCTCGATATCAGGATCCATATTAATTTCAAAATTGTATTGAAACTGCGTCGAACTATTTTGGAGAACAACATAGCTATTAATCGCTTCTAGTTCTTTTTTTAACGAAACGGTTTCCTCTTTAGAATTTTCTAATGTGAGTCGAAGCAATTTTGAAAAGTTTGAGAGGTAGTTAAGGGATTTTTCATGCGCTCCTTCGAGTATCATTCCCTGAATAATCCCCATTGCGTTAAACATAAAATGCGGTGTCATCTGTGTGCGCAGCAACTTCTGCTCTACAACAACGTTTCTTATTTTCGATCGCGTATTTCGGATGTTCAATACGGTTATGATGAGTAGAGATGTGATCAGCACGATCAAAAATCCGATAATCCACCACAAAGTCTCCTGTTTGGATTCTGCCGTCTTCAAATCAGCTTTTCTAACTTCGTTTGTTAATAAATCTTCCGTGTAAGCAGCTGTCGACATACTATCAGCATACTTATACTTGTATTCAAGTTGGGTAATTTTCCGAGTGTTTTCTTCATTGAATAAACTATCTGCGTAGGTCTTGAATAATGTATGATGATCATACGCTTTTTTAAAATTCCCCTTTTTCTCGTACAACTGTGCGAGCAACTCGTGTATGGTTCTGCGTTGCAAGTGCATGGTAAATCCTCTAGAAAGTTCTTCGGCTTTCAAGACATGAATCATCGCTTCGTTATTTCTCTGCATTTTTAGTAAAGTAGATCCTAGTCCAATGTGGCTAATGCACAATTCGGGTATATCAGATACTTCAGTTGTAATGGAATTTGACATCTGAAAGTAGACCAAAGCGCTGTCGACCTGTTCGTCTTCCAAAAGTGCCCATCCCAAGCTATTAACGGAAACGGCTATATCGCGTTTATCTCCTATTTTCCGCTTAATTTTCAGGACTTCCCTGTGGAGTTGGATTCCCTTTTCATATTCCTTTTCTGCCACATACAAACTCGCCAGATTACTTAAACCTGTGGCTAGTTTCAGGTCATCGTTAAATTTCTTTGCAATCTCTATTGCATGGGCATAATTCACCCGGGCATTCGCAAAATCGCCTCGTCGTTGATACACCCTTCCGA
>JBGCDF010000161.1:0-27860 GCA_045105095.1 Crocinitomicaceae bacterium
AGATTTTTTTAGAAGTAATCACGTATCGACAATTCTCTTTTCTCTTTGGCTTAGTTCTCGTTTTTGGAGGAATTGGATTGATACGTCACACAATGCGTGGATGGAAGTATGCGCTAGGAACATCCGTCTTTGGAATTATCTTTCCTCTGCTAAAACTGATCATGATCTTCTTTATCCCAGGCCTGTCTTGGGATTTATCCAGTCTGTTCGAAGTGCTACTTCTCCTAATGTTTCTTGGAAGTTGCGTGTTCCTTCTGTCAAAAACCATTCGTGACTTTTTCAATCCGCGAACACTAGATTACGGCATCGCAGGAATAATAACGTTAATTCTAACAATTGATTTCTTCGTATTGCTTTTTATCTGATTCCACCTCGAACCGAAATCAAACCTTCGAAAAGTCCAACACCACCAAGAAGAAGCGTTAGCTTCTGAAGACCGACGTTAGTGAAGGGAGTGAAAGCAACGCTCTTCAAAGTGAACGGAAGTTCACCTACAACGAAGCTAGTCCAGCAATCCAGCGATCCAACAATCCAGCAATCCAACACCGCCGGAGGCAGCCACGGAGTGAATCCAAAAAACCTAATGCAACTTCTGTCGTTTCAACAAATACTTCAGCAGCACCTCATTAAATCCTTCGCCAATATTCGCCGGCATAAAATCAATACGGTAATCGGCGCAACGCATCTCAATATCTTTGAAATAGTCATTCACAGCTTTCGTATAATTCTCGCGGAACTGACTAGGTTGTAACTTGATCTTTTCTCCCGTTTCCATATCCACGAATTGGTAGGGACGGTTTTCGAAGGCAAAATCAATTTCAGCGCTTTTATCCACAGTATGGAAGAGAATAACCTCGTGCTTATTGTGGCGCAGATGTTGAAGCGCTTGGAACAACTCATCCAATTGAGTAGGATCGTCCAGTAAATCTGAAAAAATGACAATCAAACTACGTTGGTGACATTGCTCGGCTATCTGATGAAGACACTGAACTGTGGAGGCCGTTTTACTTGCCGATCCGCTATCGTATTGCGTGAGTAACTTCTCCATCTCGCTGTACAAATAGCGATGGTGGCGCTGTGAAGATTTCGCAGGAGTATGAATGTTTAACTGATCAGTGAACAGAGAAATTCCAACTGCATCACGTTGCTTACGAAGCAATTCAATAATTGACGCTGCGGCGTACACGGAAAACTCCAACTTATTTTCGTCTTTGTCAGCAGGATATAGCATGGAAGTTGAGCAATCGATCACCAATTGACAGCGTAAATTGGTCTCTTCTTCATACTTCTTTGTGAAAAGCTTTTCAGTGCGCCCGTACAATTTCCAGTCGATGTGACGAGTAGATTCGCCTTTGTTGTAGAGTCGATGCTCGGCAAATTCGACAGAAAATCCATGAAAAGGGCTCTTGTGAAGTCCAGTGATAAATCCTTCAACCACTTGCTTAGCAAGGATTTCAAGGTTTCCAAATTGTGCGAGTTTCCCTCGATGAATTGTTTTGCTCATGAGATTCGAAGATACAGAATTTTAAGTATTAACGTTGTCTCTTTCGAACTAGTGTGTTACAAAGTACTCCAATTAACACAATGCTGATTCCTAAATCGACCTGCCAGCTGAATTGTTCCCCAAAAAAGAAATACCCCACGATGAATGCATAAACGATACTGAGGTATTTAAAAGGGGTGATGGTGGCCGCCGTTCCTTCATGTAAGGCCTTCGTCATGTAGATTTGTGCAATCTGAGTGAAGATGCCAATAACAACCAAAAGGATCCATTCGACACCCTGCGGCATAGTGAATTCAAAGAAGCAAAGAATGGTCATTAACGGTATCGCCACCATAGGGAAGTACATAACGATAACGATGGGTTCGTCCGTTGTTCTGAGCTTCATGATGGCAGTGTAAGCTATCCCTGAAATGAAGGCAGAAACAAGTCCCATTCCCATCCAAAAAAGTGAAATTTCCTCGAATTGAACATCGCCTTTTCCTATCTGAGAAATCGCTATTAGGACAACTCCGGCAAACGACATAACAATGAAGAACCATTGAAGAAGGCGAACTCGTTCTTTCAATAGGATCATTGCTAATATTACCGTGAAAATGGGGGATAGATTGATGGTTAAAGTGGCAATGGCTAGTGGGATTTGGTGAATGGTGTAGAAGAAAGTCGTTAACGCTACTGTTCCCGCAAGCCCACGAATGATAAGCCATTTTTTATTCACACCCCACATGGAAATACCCCGATGTTGAATAATTACCCAGCTAATGGCAAAAGTGATGATCGAGCGCACTAACACCAATTCATGTCCAGGGTAATGTTGAATATTGTCAATCAAATCCTGGTTGGGACCTGCACCAAGTATTTTCACAAAGAAGTTCACTACCAAAAAGCAGAGTCCGGAAAGAATGATGTAAACGATTCCCTTATTCACGCCGCAAAAGTACTCCGATTTCTCAAGATCGATACACTAAAAAGAATTAATTAGTAGGCTGAAAGTGCTATTATTCCTGCTTTTGGGTCTACTGACTCTTTTGATCTGTAACTTTCGACCGTGCATGACTGTTCTAATAGCAGAACGATTGCTTACATTCGTTGCGGTAAACGAGTTCAGATTGGAAACAATTGACATGTGTCTGGGAGATATGAAATGAAGCAGTTACTGACCAGAAAACTATGAGCAGATGAAAACGAATCGCAATGTACTCGCAAGTCGGATGAACGCAAATAAGATATCAGTGAGAAAGAGCTTAAACATATTACTATTCATGGTGGTTGCTTCGAGTTATTCGAATGCTCAATCAGTTACACCCAAGTACACCTACAATGTTGAACTGTGTTTGCCTGTGGCGATGTCGAACGAAACCTTCAATGACTTCATGCAGGGATTGGTAGGAGTTTCTACTTACGGTCAGTATTCCTTTCCTTTTCACTTAAATGTGGGAGCGGGTGTTCGATATTCATACTTCGCAATTAACGAATTTAGTGTTCCAAGTCCTGTCTTCGGTGGTGTTCACTCGGGTTCAGCTTTTCTAAAGGTGGGATACGATAAATTTCACAACGATCGATTTGCAACAGATTTTGGTTTGAAAGCGGGATATTCTCATACCTTTTTCGATACTGATTTGAACAAGCAAGCAGGCATGAACCCTGTAGATGTGGGAAGTACGTTTGCTGAATTTACGACGGCATTTATTTTGACGGCAACAGAAAAATCCTCCTACCGCTGGATCATTGGATACGGCATGCAAGGCTTTGGTTTTTCTCCTGATCGAATCGGGCTTCAAACGAACGGTGGATATGACCCTGCCAATTTCAAGACAATTACGACCTACCTTGTTGTAGGCTTCGGTTACACATATTACTTCGGAAAAAGCGGCGGCTAAATGTTTCTACAACATAACACACTCGACGGACTTCGGGATTATTTCAATGATGCTCTTGTCGATCGATTCTCGGAAAGTGAAATTAAACTAATGTTCAAGGCCTTCGTGATGAAACGAATGTCACTCACCGAAACGGATTTTATGCTCACAAGAGGACTGAGCAAGCCGTTGCAAAGCAACAAGGAAGGTAAACGTCAGTTTCATTCAACCGAAGTCCGATTTTCAGAGTCAGACCTGTTGTATTTCAGATCAGTCGTTAAACGATTGCAAGCTGAGGAGCCTTTTCAGTACGTTCATGGGCGAACGGAATTCTATGGTTTAGAGTTGATTTGCGACAAGCGCGCATTAATCCCTCGTCCCGAAACGGAAGAACTAGTCGATTGGATCGTGGAATCATCCAATGAAGAAGATGAACTAAGGATTGTAGATATTTGCGCAGGTTCAGGATGCATTGCCTTCGGAATAAAATCAGTTTTGAAGAATGCGCAAGTAGAAGCTTGGGAGCTATCAAGTGAAGCATTAGAATTGATCAACGAGAACAGAAAACTCACAGGATTAGAAATCAACTCTACGAAAATGGATGCACTCTCTGAAGGTTATCCTGCCAAGAGTAATTACTACGATGTTATCGTGTCAAATCCACCGTACATTCCTCATTCTGATCGAACTAAAATGGAAGCGAATGTGCTTGAACATGAGCCTGGAATGGCGCTATTCGTGGAAGATGATGATCCATTCGTTTTTTACAAGAGAATTGTAGAAGAAGCGTCGGAGCTACTCGTGGACGGTGGTGCGCTCTACTTCGAAATTCACGAAGATTACGAAAAGGAAGTAATTGCGTGTTTCGAGGAATATCCATTTGTTAACATTGAATTGAGGAAAGATTTGCAAGGAAGGAGCCGAATGATCAGAGGACAACGCGTACCTTCACGCCATGAACAAAAGTGAGGCGAAGGCGGAAATTGAGCGATTGTCGGTTGACTTGAATCGTCATAATCATCTTTACTACGTCGAAAGCAATCCAGAGATCTCGGATTTTGATTTCGATATGATGTTGAAGCAATTACAGGAACTCGAAGAGAAGTTTCCCGAGTTCGCTGTTGATATTTCTCCAACGAAACGAGTTGGGGGAGACATCACCAGGAAATTTGAAACCGTCGTGCATAAATATGCAATGCTTTCACTTTCAAACAGTTATTCTAAAGACGAGATCGAAGAATGGATTGTCCGAGCAAAGAAATTGGTCGAGGATGATCTCGAATACGTGTGTGAATTAAAGTACGACGGAGTCGCTATCGGTATTCAATACGTCGATGGAAAGCTGGTTCAAGCAGTAACGCGTGGAGACGGAACGCAGGGAGAGAATGTAACGAGTAATGTGAAAACCATTCGTACTGTTCCGCTTCAACTCATGGGCGATTACCCGCAAGATTTTGAGATTCGTGGAGAAATTTTCTTTCCACTGAAAAACTTCCTTGCATTAAATGAAAGACGAAGAGCAGACGATGAACCTGAATTTGCAAACCCAAGAAATACGGCTTCAGGAACACTGAAGATGCAGAATTCAAAAGTGGTCGCTGAGCGAGGCTTGGATTGTTTCCTCTATGGAATTTATGGAGCGGAGACCAGAGCAGATGGACACTATGAATTAGTGAATAAGGCAGCAGACTGGGGATTCAAAGTTCCACCGACGGATGAACGATACATTGAAAAGACGAATTCTGTTGAAGGAGTGATGGATTTCATCAATTATTGGGATGAGAAGCGAAAAGACCTTCCGTTTGAAATTGATGGGATTGTCATCAAGGTGAATAATTACGATCAACAAGAAATTCTTGGGTTTACGGCAAAGTCACCCAGGTGGGCGATTTCATACAAGTTTAAGGCAGAGCGAGTAGAAACAACGCTAGAAGAAGTAACATATCAGGTTGGAAGAACTGGAGCAGTCACACCTGTGGCCAATCTAACTCCTGTTCAATTGGGAGGAACTACAGTGAAACGTGCCTCATTGCACAATGCTGATCAAATAGAAAAGCTCGATTTACACCTTGGTGACAGAGTGTATGTGGAAAAGGGAGGAGAAATTATTCCTAAGATCGTTGGCGTAAACCTCGGTGCCCGTACAAATGTGAGCGTGAGTGTAGATTTTATTCAAGATTGTCCAGAATGTGGAACTGAATTGATCAGAAGAGAAGGTGAAGTGCAACACTATTGCCCGAACGAGTTAGGCTGTCCTCCACAAGTAAAGGGGCGAATTGATCATTTTATTAGCCGAAAAGCCATGAACATTGATGGCCTTGGAACGGAAACCGTTGATGCGTTATTTGCAGCTGGACACGTTAAGAATTATGCGGATTTATACGATTTGACCTTCGATCAGGTAGTCAACTTAGAACGCATGGCAGATAAGTCGGCGAACAACTTAATCGATGGTGTGAAAGCGTCAAAAGAAATTCCGTTCGAACGGGTTCTTTTTGGATTGGGAATACGGTTTGTTGGAGAAACGGTCGCGAAGAAGTTAGCAAAGGCATTCAAAAACATTGACGAACTGTCAAAAGCGGATTTTGATACCTTAGTTGCCGTTGACGAAATTGGTGATAAAATTGCCATGTCGATTCAGGTGTTTTTCTTGGAAGAGCGAAATCAAGAAATCATTGCTCGTTTAAAAGAGCATGGACTTAACATGGAAATCGTGGAAAAGGAGGGGAGCTCAAACAAGTTTGAAGGAAACTCGTTTGTCGTTTCTGGAGTATTTGAATCCTTTTCACGAAACGAATTGAAAGCATTGATTGAGTCGAATGGAGGGAAGAACGTCGGTTCGATTTCATCCAAAACTTCCTACGTCGTGGCTGGAGACAAAATGGGGCCATCAAAGCTCAAAAAAGCCACAGATTTAGGAGTCAACATCCTCTCCGAACAGGATTTCATTGAATTATTGAACAGTTAATGAGTGCAACGAATAGCATATGGAATTCAATTAAACGATTACTGATCGTGACCAATTTTAAAGAAATCGATCACATGAATCAGTGGCGTGAAGCGATCAAGTTCAGTGGACTCAATATTCACGACTGTAAAATTATGGGCGTTGTTGAATCGAAAAAGGAACGCCTGATATTAGGAGAGATGAGCTCGGTGGTTTTTGTCGCGGAGAATGACTACGGATTTCTGGGAAGGTTGAAAAATGAGGACGCTCAGCGTGTCTTCAGCGATAGGTTTGATTCCATCATGATCGTGGGCGAAATCCCCAGGAAAATCGAAAAATCCATGTCCAAAATGTCAGTAAAGATCGATATAGGTTTGAATACTGAAAGCAGTACTCAAACAATTAACTTGCATACTGAGGAATCTGCACCGAAGTATATGCTTAATTTTGTAAAACAAACCTTAGAAAAAATATCATGACGAATTCATTTGTTGGTACGGGGGTAGCCTTGGTGACACCGTTTAATGAAGATAAAACTATTGATTTTGATGCCTTATCTAAATTGGTTGAATACCAGATAGATAATGGTGTTAACTTCTTGGTGGTTCAAGGTACAACAGGAGAATCTCCGACCTTATCTACAGATGAGAAAATGGCAGTACTCAAATGTGTATCTGAAACGAACAACGGCCGATTAAAAATCGTTTATGGAGTTGGTGGAAATGATACAGTAGCCACGGGTGAGATCCTTAAAAACCTTCCTGCCGGAATCGATGGGATTTTGTCTGTTTCTCCTTATTACAACAAGCCATCTCAAAAAGGAATTATTGAACATTTCAAGTACTTGTCTGCTTGTACGGATCTACCAATCATTTTGTATAACGTTCCCGGAAGAACTTCATCGAACATGCTTCCAGAGACAACTTTGGAATTAGCGAAAATCGAGAATATCGTTGCTGTAAAAGAAGCCTCTGGCAACTTTGAGCAAATTATGGCAATCGTTCATAAACGTCCAGAAGGATTTGGAATTTTGTCAGGAGATGACGCTATCATTATGCCACTGATTTCAGTTGGTGTAGACGGAGTGATCTCTGTTGTAGCAAACGCACTTCCGAAGAAATTCTCACAAATGATTGATTCTGCGCTTCAAGGAGATTTCTCAACAGCAAGAAAATTACATTACGACCTGCTGCCATCCACGAATTACTTTTTTGCGGAAGGAAATCCTGGTGGGGTAAAGGTTTCGCTCTCAGAACAAAATAGAATGACTCCGGTGATGAGATTACCCTTATATCCAGTGTCCGCAGAGCTAGATCAAAAGATTAGAACAGAAACACAACGTGTCCTCAATTCATGAAAGTAGCAAAGGAAATAGTACAGTCCATTGAAAAGGCTGAGAAGATTGTAATTACCAGCCACAGGTCTCCTGATGGTGATTCCATTGGAAGTTCGCTGGGAATGCTCCGTTTCATTCGTTCGTTGGGCAAGGAAGCAGTGATCTGTCATCCAGATGCATGCCCTTCTTTTATTGAGTGGCTCATGGATGGTGATGAAATTGTTGTTTTTGAGCGAGATCAGCAAGGTGTGATTTCTCTGATGAACGAAGCAGACTTGATTTTCTGTCTCGATTACAATGGTTCAAACCGCATGGGAAAGGACATGGGAGGAATATTGCTTGCCGCAGATGGAAAGAAGATCATGATTGATCACCATCCACATCCCGAAGACATTTTCGATATCAGTGCTTCGCATCCTGAAGTATGTTCGACAGCTCAATTGATCATTGAATTGATTATTCAGTCTGGACACGAAGACAAGTTGAATGCATCCATTGGAACTCCTCTTTATTTGGGAGTTGTAACCGATACAGGCTCTTTCCGTTTTTCTTCTGTGACTTCAAGAACACACGAGTTAATTGGAAAGCTGATTGAGAATGGAGTGGAACAGGCTAAAGTCCACGAGAATACCTTCAATCACAACCGTTTGGATCAAATGAAACTGCGCGGTTATGCCATTGCTGAGAAGCTCGAAGTGCTTGAAGAACAGGAATTAGCAATCGTTTCTTTATCCGAACAGGATTTGGAGCGATTCAATTACGTTAAAGGTGATACAGAGGGATTAGTCAATGTGGCTTTGTCCATTGAAGGCGTGTCAGTAGCAGTACTATTGAGCGAGAAGGATGGGAAAATTAAGATGTCGTTCCGTTCTATGGGATCAATCGTCGTGAATAAGTTCGCCGGCGATCACTTCGAAGGTGGAGGTCACATGAACGCTGCTGGAGGCATAAGCTTCTTATCACTGGAAGAAACAATTGATAAACTGAAAAAGTTGGCTCCAACGTATTTTGGAAGAACACATGCATAAATTGATTTTCATAGCAATTTTCTCGATCTTTCTCTTCTCGTGCGAGGAGGAGGCTCCCGAACAACCCAAAGAAGTGAATTGGACCAAAGATGATTCCTATAATTTGGGGCGAGATGTGGCTGCTAATGAAGAAATCAAGATTCGATTGTTCCTTGAAATGCACAAGGATTGGGAGTTGACGCAAACCGGAACAGGACTGCGCTATTATGTTTATGAAAAAGGAGAGGGTCCAACGCCAAAACGAGGACAGACGGCTGAAATTGAATATGTCGTAAGTCTTCTCGATGGTACTGAGTGCTATCGAACGGAAGACGACGAGTATGAAGAGTTGCTGGTAGACCGAAGTGACGTGGAAACAGGAGTTCAGGAAGCTCTCAAGTTATTAAGTGTGGGAGACCGCGCGAAATTGATCATCCCGAGTCATATTGGACATGGTTTGTTGGGAGATCAAGATAAAATACCACCACTAACAACATTAGTGGTTGACATCTATTTAATGGGGATCAGATGAAAGGATTGAAGGGATTATTTGGGTTGATGTGTGCAGTGGCTTTGACTGCATGTGATACAAATGTTGTTGAGTCAGATAAGGAAGAAGAAGTGGACACAGAGCCTATTGCAGAGGTAACGATTCCTGAAATTGACCAGGATAAAGAAGTCGCTGACACACTTGAAATGGATAATGGAATCGTACTACGTTGGTTCGAGCATGGTGCAGGAGAAAAGTTGGTACGAGGATCAGTTTACTACATAGATTTTAAGGTGAAACTCGACAATGGGGAAGTGGTAGATGGAAATCATTTACTGCTCAAAGACTCAATTCCTTTCCCTATGGGATTCCAAATGCAGGGTGAAGGCTGGGATTTGGCTCTGACTGAAATGAAAGTAGGAGATTTCGTAGAGGTATTCATCCCAAGTAAGTATGCTCGCGGAGAGAAGGAGATCAAAGGAGTAATTCCAGCGAACTCAAACAACACACTCAAAATACGAGTACTGAGCAAAATGAAGCCGACACGCTCAGTGGATGGTAACAAAATATGGGTCTTTGAAGAGAATCCTGACAACGAATTAGTATTCGACGATGAGGAAATGATCACTTTCCATACAATGACAAGCACACCGAGCAACAGAAATTACGTAAATACCTTCAGTACGAATCGTCCCTTTGACCTGAAATTAGAGGACTACGGGACAGTTCCAGGGCTGAAGAAAGCGTTAATTAATGCTAAATCATCAGACCGTATGTTTATCTACGTTCCTAGCCGTGAAGCCTACGGTAGCAAGGGTTATCAAGATGTTGTAAAACCAAACGAGGACCTTCTCTACAATGTGATGGTCATGGACGTTGTGAAGAAGTAGCAGTAAAATCCTATTTTTGTGACCGAATAATTGATTCTAGCATGCGTTTTCTACAGTTAATCATCTTTCTAGCTTGTTCCTTGCCCGTTTTCGGTCAAACTATTTTGGACACCATTCCTACGGATAAAGGAACGATGGTCGTCTATGCAGATCGAACATGGATTTATCTCGAAGATCTAAATTTCAACGGTATTTTGAACGAACGTGTCCATTCAGAGATTTTGGATGACTCACTGAACTATGTTCAGCCATGGAATAATGATGTTTGTTACACCTCACAACTAAAGAATGATCTTTCTAAACTGAAAGACACGGTTTGGTTATGTATGGAGGACGATGTGAATGGCGGTTTTGTAATGCCTTTTGATGGAATCGTGACTTCCCGTTATGGTTATCGCCGTGGACGACGTCACAATGGAACAGATATCGACCTGAACACGGGAGATACGGTGCGTGCCGCTTGGTCTGGAAAGGTTCGCTACGCGAAATACAACGAAAGTGGATTCGGAAACTTGGTGGTGATTCGTCATCAAAATGGTTTAGAGACTTTTTACGCTCACCTAAGTAAACACCTTGTTGCACCAAATCAGGAGGTGAAAGCAGGAGAACCAATTGGACTAGGAGGGAACACAGGACATTCGTACGGTTCTCACTTACACTTCGAAGTACGTTTCTACGATGCTCCGATGGACCCAGAAAACATCATTGATTTCAAAAAGAAGACGATTAAAGATGCAAACCTAATGGTGCACAAAGGATTATTCCGTCCGGGAGCAAGAGCAGGATCATCGGCAATCGCTGCCAAAACATCAAGTAGCACAGGCACTCCTTCTGGATCCAGAAAATATTACAAAATTAGATCAGGAGATACACTCGGAGCAATTGCACAGCGAAATCGAACTACGGTATCGAAATTGTGCAGGCTGAATGGAATACGACCAACAACCGTTTTGAGAATTGGACGCAATCTTCGAATTAGATAACCGTTATACCTTAAAGTCTAGTTAAACAGGACCGACACATTGAAAATGAATAAATTCTCATACATATTTACAGGAATCTTTGCGATAATTCTCGCAAGCAGTTGTTCAGATTATAACCAAGTGTTGAAATCAGACGATTACGGAGAGAAGTTCGACATGGCCAATTACCTCTATGATTCGGTAGCGACATCAGGCGCTAAAGTTCGTTCCATCTCTCTTTACGAGCAGATTTACCAGCGCAGTCCGAAAACAGGAGAAGGGGAGTTGTCGTATTTCAGAATAGGAAAAGCATACTACTTAAGCGGAGATTACTACATGGCAGGATACTACCTTGGTCAGTTTCCACAGCGATTCCCGTTCAGCGCGAAAGCTGAAGAGTCTACTTTCTTGAGTGCCATGTGCTCAGTAAATAACTCACCGGATTGGTCGTTGGATCAACTGGAAACAGACGTTGCAATTAACAACTTACAGCAATTCGTAAATCGTTACCCTAATTCAACATTGATCGACTCGTGTAATAACATCATTGATGGATTGCGTTTCAAACTGGAAACGAAGGCATTTGAGTCCGTGAGACTTTATTCAAAAACGGAGAATTATCGGGCAGCAGAAAGTTCTGCGCTCACCTTCCTTGAAGATTACCCAATGTCTGGGTTCAAAGAAGAGGTGCATTATTTGCTCGTGTTGAATTCGTTTTACCTCGCCAAAAACAGCGTGGAAAAGAAAAAAAAGGAAAGAATAGAGCAGACTATCGAAAGATATAGTACTTTTGTAGCTGCGTTTCCCGACTCGAAATACGTCCGTACGCTAGCGTCATACGATGATTCGATGAGAGGGGAACTAAGAGAATATTAGTAAATTAAGAAGAAGATGAGTTTTAAAAACAGCACAGCAGAGAAAACGACAATTACTCGTGACACTGTAACTTTTGAAAAGGAAACGGAAAACATTTACGAGGCAATCGTAATGATGTCAAAACGCTCAAATCAAATGAGTGTTGAGTTGAAAGAAGAGTTGACTCAAAAACTTCAGGAATTTGCTTCTACTACGGATAACTTAGAGGAGATCTTTGAAAACCGTGAGCAAATCGAAATTTCTCGTTTTTACGAGCGCCTTCCGAAACCAGTTGCCATGGCAATTGAGGAGTACTTAGAAGAAAAAATGTATTTCAGAAGAACGGAAGAAGGACCGAAATCATAAGATGAAGAACAAACGCATCCTTCTCGGAATAACTGGGGGAATCGCGGCATACAAAATTGCGTTCCTCATACGTTTATTAAAGAAATCAGGGGCAGAAGTCAAATGTATTATGACTCCTGCCTCTTCTGATTTTATATCACCTCTCGTCGTATCGACACTTTCAGAAAATCCTGTAGGAATCGAGTTCTGGAACAAAGAGGATGGTTCCTGGAACAATCATGTAGATTACGGATTGTGGGCAGACATTTTTGTCATCGCTCCGCTTACGGCGAATACCTTAAGTAAAATGGCAACAGGGAGCTGTGATAATCTCCTGTTAGCGACGTACCTTTCCATGAAATCTAATACGGTTGTGGCTCCAGCAATGGACCTCGATATGTACGCACATCCAACGACAGCTCGAAACTTAACACAACTGGAGGCTGATGGCGTGGAAATCATTCCAGCAGAATCAGGTCAATTGGCGAGCGGTTTGGAAGGAACGGGACGAATGGCTGAGCCTGAAACCATTTTTAGCAAAATTGAGAACTATTTTGAATCAAGAAAGGATCCTAAGATCAAAGGAAAGAAAGTGGTGATTACTGCCGGACCGACCTACGAAAACATTGATCCTGTTCGATTCATTGGAAATCATTCCAGTGGAAAGATGGGCTTCGCCATTGCTGAGCAGTTTTTAGCTGAAGGAGCGGAAGTCGTATTAGTTTCCGGCCCAACGAAATTGAATCTGGAAGCTTCAGGATTAACGCTTGTGCGCGTTCGTTCTGCTCAAGAAATGCTAACGGCTGTTCAAGCCGAATGGGAGTCATGTGATTACGGTGTATTTTCTGCAGCCGTTGCTGATTACCGACCAGCGGATGTTGCGGAGCAAAAAATCAAGAAATCCGATGAGGAAATGTCCATTCGTTTGATCAAGAACCCGGATATTCTGAAGTGGGCAGGTGACAATAAGAAAGATCAAGTGTTGGTTGGATTTGCCCTGGAAACGAATGACTTAGAGCTTAATGCTCAAAAAAAACTCAATAAGAAAAATCTGAATTTCATCGTGATGAATACCTTAATGGATCCTGGCGCGGGATTTGGACACGATACAAACAAAATTAGTATCTTAGATGATCACAATAATTTTAAGTCTTTTGAGTTAAAGTCTAAGAAAGAAGTGGCAAAAGATATTATCGATTATTTGAAAAATTACAGTTCATGAAGAAGGGAATAGGAACAATCTTGTCAATTTTGATGCTAACATTCAGCGCATCAGCACAGGAATTAAACTGTCAGGTATCTGTGATAAATGATGCCACTCTGGAGGTTACAAGTGTGGAACAGGAGATTTTTAAGCAATTAGAAGAGACTGTTTACGACATTATGAATACACGAAAATGGACAAATGATAACTTCGAAGTAGAGGAACGTATCAATTGCCAGTTACAGTTTCAGATCAATAGTATTCCTTCTCCAAACAATTTTAGCGGTTTTCTTCAGGTTCAATCTTCGCGTCCTGGATTTAATTCAAGTTACAACACGGTTATTTTCAATTATCAGGATGATGATTTAGCTTTCAGCTACTCGCGTGGAGCTGTTTTGAACTTCTCGGAAAATCAGTTTAGAGACAACCTGACTTCGATGTTAGCATTTTATGCGTACTACATTATTGGAATGGATTACGATTCATTCAGTAATAAGGGAGGCACAAAGTACTTCCAAAAAGCGCAAGAAGTGGTCACATTGGCGCAAACAGCAAGTGCACCTGGTTGGAGATCAAATCAATCTGGGAAAAGAAATCGCTACTGGTTGATCGATAACGCGTTGCATGAATTGTTCTCTCCGCTTCGCGATTGCAACTATGAGTATCACCGAAAAGGAATTGATATGCTGTACGCGAACAAAGAAGAAGGACGTCAAAACATCTATAACGCATTGAACAAACTGGTAAAAGTTGTTTCAACGCGTCCGAATTCATTGAATTTATTGAATTTCATTCAGGCGAAAACGAATGAACTCAAAAATCTATACGAAGACGCAGAGGTGAAGGAAAAGACGAAGATTGTTAACCTTCTTAAACGACTAGATCCTGCGAATTCCTCCAAGTACCAAGAAATACTGGGATGATAGGCTCTTTGCGCATAGAGAACTTTGCTTTAATTGACGAGGTTCATATACAATTTACCAAAGGATTTACTGTAATAACGGGAGAAACAGGATCGGGAAAATCGATTCTGCTCAACGCCTTGAACCTTATTCTGGGTGAACGAGCGAATTTCTCTGTTATCGGTGATCGAAAAGATAAATCCATTGTAGAAGCGCACATTCAAATCGCTGAGTTCGATCTGAAATCCTTTTTTGAAAAGGAAGAACTGGATTATTTCGACAATTGTATCATCCGAAGGGAAATTTCCAAGAGCGGACGTTCGCGTGCTTTTATCAACGATACTCCTGTTCAGTTATCCACGCTGAAGGAATTGTCCTCTCGATTGATCCACATTCATTCTCAATACAATACGCTCGAACTCAAGGACGTCAATTACCAATTGAACATTTTGGATTCGTTAGCGGGTAATAATGAAGTTGCAAAGCAATTCAAAGCTGATTTTAAAGCCTTCTCGCAAGAGAAAAAGGAATTGAAAGACTTACAGGCACAATTGGCTGAATTAGCTTCTACAGCCGATTACAATCAATTTCAGTTGAATGAATTACTCGAGTTAAACCTCGATTCGATCAATTTTGAAAAAATCCAAACGGACCTCAAAGCAGCGGAGAACTCTGGTGATTTGAAATCTTGCTACGCTGAATTATCCGAAGGATTGAACAGTGATGATGGCGCCATTGACCGTTTGGAACGGTTAAAGAATTTCGTTGCCAAATTTGCTTCAATGGATGATACGCTCGCTTCGTTGAACGATCGTGTTGAGAGCAGCTTGATTGAACTCAAGGACATCGCTTTGGAAGCTGAAGGTCGTTTGGAGGAAATGGACATCGATCCAGAAAAGATTGAAGAACTTTCGGAACGAATGAACAGCTTCAACCGTGTTTTGTATAAGCACAATGTTCAAACGCAGGAAGAGTTGATTACTCTCAGAAATGAACTAGATTCAAGCGCTGTGAATTCTGGCGAATTGGAATTAGAAGTTGAAAAACGGAAGGAGAAGATTGCTAAATCAGAGTTGGCATTGACCAAACGAGCGTCTGAACTCCACGATAAACGTATAAAAGCCGCTCCGCAGATTGAAAAACAATTAAAATCAGCGCTGAACGAACTTAAGTTGATTGATACGGAATTGAACTTCAATGTCACCAAAAGTGCTGAAGTCAATGAAACTGGATCATCTAAAATTGAGATGTTGTTCAGTCCGAATAAAGGGATTGAACCAGTTCCGATTCACCGCGCTGCAAGTGGAGGAGAGCTTTCTCGTGTAATGCTCGCTTTACAGAGTTTGATGGCTGCAAAGACCAAATTGCAAACTGTTCTTTTTGACGAAATTGACACAGGAGTTTCTGGTGATGTCGCGCAGAAAGTAGGAAGCACCCTTGAAAAGATGGGGAAAGGTATGCAGGTCATCGCAATTACACACCTTCCACAAGTAGCGGCGAAAGGAGAACAGCATTTCCGTGTTTCGAAGACTGTTGTAGGTGGTAAAACACAATCGAGCGTGGTTGAATTATCAGCCGAAGAGCGGGTAGAGGAAACAGCACGTTTGATGAGTGGAGATGTGATTAATGAAGCCGCTCTTGAAAATGCGCGCGCTTTGATGTCATAATGCTAACTTTGGTTCATCATGAACTTTCACCTCAATTTCCCAATTCCAAAATCTGACTTAGAAATTAAGCACGGCGATAAAATTGCCCTGATCGGAAGTTGTTTTTCAGATGCCATGTCAAGTCATTTTTCGAAAGCTGGATTTGAAGTATTGTCTAATCCCTTTGGAACGCTGTTTCATCCTACGGTAATAGCCGATTGTTTACAAAATGTATTCAACGACAAAGAACATGTAGATGTTGTTGAACGCAATGGTTTGTACTTCTCATGGGATAGTGCGGAGAGCTTGTATGCTCCTGGGGAAGACGCAATCATGGAATTAGTAGTGAATACGAGACGGATGTTGAAAGAGTATCTGAAGACAACAAAATTGCTCGTTATTACAGTTGGAACCTCTTGGGGATATCATCATACTGACCTCGATAAGATTGTAGGAAACAACCATAAAATGCCTGCTGCACTTTTTACAAAGCAGTTAATGAAAGCTCAGCAGGAGAGCGATAAATGGGAATACATTGTTAAACGTCTGAAACGATTAAATCCTGAGATGCATGTAGTTTTTACGGTGAGTCCCGTTCGACATGCGAAGGATGGTCTCGTCAATAACAATAGAAGCAAAGCACGATTGATCGAGTTAGTTCATTCAGTTGTGGAAAATAGCCCTGCGGAGTACTTCCCTTCATACGAGATTGTCATAGACGAACTACGCGATTACCGATTCTTCAAGGAGTGTCGCGTTCATCCTACAGACGAAGCGGTCAAATATGTTTGGGAACGATTTGAGAACACGTATTTTTCTGAAGAAACGCAAGCGCTCGCGAAACGTGTACGAAATTTGCATCGAAGTTTGGACCATCGAACCTTGCACCCCGATTCGGAAGAAACAAAGAGGCATTTGGAAGTGACACAGACTAAGTTGGATCTTTTGAGAAAAGAGTTTCCCGAGGTGTGGTGGGAAGAATGAATCGAAGGTTCTCAACAAAGTTATTTCTTGGTATATTGAGGATGAAATGAAAACGCAGCTATGATAAGCCCTTCTTTCTTGAGACTTTTATTCCTTACTCCAATTTTTCTTCTGTCGGTCATGAGTATCCCATCATGCGGGTACGAGATGACAGAAGAAGATAAATTTCCAGACATGGTAGAGTTCCCGGTTCTGGAAGATTCTACCTTTCAGATTACCCAATTTCCAAATGGAGATTATTCAGTAATTGGAGTTTATAACGACTTACTCTACGTAACGTATCGAGTTCCCAATCCAAAGGGAGAATTGTACACACGCAAAGGAATGTTTGCGGTCTTGAACAAATCGTATGAAGAAGTGAAAAGTATCGAACTCGAGCCGTACAATATTCGGAGTGATGTGAACGGAAATATGTACAAATTCGGAGAGAGTTCTCTTCAGAAATTCGCATTCCCGAGTTTTGAATCTGAGGAGATTGAAAATCTACCTAAGGGAACCGATTGGCTTTGGACTGAATATGCCGATACCCTTGATAGTTTAAGGAGTCGGGACATAGATGTTCGTGACTTTTTAGCCGTAATACTGAAACAGAACATTGCAAATTTCAGACCTGATAGTGAAAAATCATACATTCGCATGGAGACAGGTGCGATTCTTTTTTTTGATGACGACGAGTTCTATTTAACTGATCATTTAGGGGTGGATCTCAGTGACATGAAAGAATTGGACGATTGGGAGTTTGAAATTGATCATTCAAAGAAAATCCAAGAGAAAAAGCTGTTTTTATTTGACGATGCAAAGTTGAAAAACGAGAGCACTGGGAATCATTACACATTTGGATTTTACCAAAGCGGATTTCAATATTTTGATCTCGTGATGAAAGGCGATACTGCACGATTCAAGTTCCCATGTAAACATTTGAGTGGGTCGGGATTAGAGCAGGTAAGCGATTTCAATCAAGCGAATCAGGTCTTACTTCTCAGCGAAGAAGGTGATTTGTTCCTTGTCGAACACGAGTGATTCGTAAAATAACAACTCCATAACAGATGGTTTAGCCTTGTTCATTTATCTTTCAGGACATGAAACAGTTGGTACTATTTCTGGTCTTTTTTTTGGTTCAATTCCTAGCCTTTTCGCAGCATTGGGGCATAGAACGATATGAAGTAGACTCACTCACCATTTACGATCCCGAAATCGATACGTATACCTTTTATTTGAGTGATGAGAAGTCACGCGGCTTTTTTGTTGATAACGAAGATGTGATTTGGCTTCCTCCTATTAAAATCCGAATTGTCAATAATACAGGAAAGACCATTGAAAACAACTATCGCGAACACGATGGACACATCATGTGGTACCGCACAAAATGGAATAAAACACTAAAACCTGGAGAAGAGATGGTATTAGTCTCGAAATGGTTAATGGGAAGAATCCCAAAAGCTCGATTCTCTCGTTCCATAAACTTCAGTTATCAAATAGATTCAGCGAATCATTTGTTCAAATTGGCGACCTGGGGAGAATTCAACGTGGATATAGAAAAACAAAGAGCCGAATCAGATAGAAGGAAGGCTGAGTTGGCTGCGCGAAAAGCAAATGATCTCAGACAAACAAGAAAAGTGAATACCCGTCCACAAATAAGAAATGTTCTCAAGGCTGACACGGGTTCCGTTAGAGCTGCTCACAGTACTCGAAAATTAGATTCCATTCAAGTCGTTAAGCGCAAATTGTACTACAAGGGACGAGTGGTGAATAAAATGACTCGTAAAGGATTCAAAGAAGGAAGGTGGGTCATTTTGTACGATGATAATCGCTTAAAATCAGAGGAATTTTACTCTGGAAAAGATTTTCATTGGGATTCAGCCTATTTCTACTTCGAGACAACAGGAAGGATCGAACGAAGATTGTATCATGTAAAAATCTCAGATTCCGCTGTAAAGAAGCGTGAGTATAATGATCAAGGAACACCTACTCAAACCACCCTCTGGAATGGAAAGGTGATTAATGAACCGAAATGGCGAACATTTTATTCCTCGGGAACTGTTCGAAGTGAGATGTATCCTTACCCTAATAAATATCGTCTCGATTATTATCCGTCAGGAAATATTCGCTCATACACAAGCTTTACATACGAGGGCAAAAAAGATAGTATTCAGTATTTCTATGAAATTGGAGCTCTGGAAAAACTCGAATTGCTCGATAGTAGAGAGAAGCCATCTCAAATTTTCATGTACGACAAAGAAGGCGATTTAATCTCATATCAGCATGTTTACCGACGAACGCATATACAAATGAAGTACTTGTATAAATCAGACACTCTTTGGATTGTAGAGAGCTCGTACAATGGTAAGCTGCGCTGGACAGATCGCGGAACGTACGAAGATGGCGAATTGTGTAATGGAACCAGAACCAGTAGTCAGAAAGGTGCACATCCTCGTGTCTTTGTAAATGGAAAGGAAAATGGTATTCAGTACCAAGGTGAGTGGGTGAATAGAAGCGACTCGCTAAGGCAGCAGGGACCTTGGTACCAGTTTCATAATGCATCCGGTCTAGTAAGGGAAATATCCCATTACAAAAACGGTATGCTTGATTCACTTTTTCGCTATTATGAGTCAGGAGCGCTGGAAACTATTCAATACTCGCGAGGTGAATTCTCAAGCAAGCGAAGAAGAGTAAAGCGATTCGGTGAAAATGGAGGAGTGCTATTTGAAGAAGGCGGATTTGAAGAAGATACAATCTGGGTATCTTATCTTCCATCGGGAGAGATCTTCAAAATGAAAAAGAGAAATGGGTGGGAGTACGAATTCGAAAAAGGACGTACATGTAATTATAAGGTAAAACGGAAGAAGAGTGCATCGTCTAGCTCGAATCGACTGGAAGGTATGCACCATGATTTTCCAAAGCGATACGGACCTTCATTCGATTACTACAAGAACTGCAAAATGTATAAGCGCGTTACTTCTAAATACCATGTTCTTCCCTACGATGCAGAAGGAAGAGAAAACGTTCGGAATTCGTACAAAATCGAAAAAGGAGTGTTTGTGAATGATAAATTCCACAATGGAGTCAGAGCCTACTACAACGCTGAAGACAAATTGATTCGAACAGTTCGCGTATCAAATGGAAAAGAGTTGTAGGCCTGAGACACTCACTATTCAATCGAACTTTTCTTATTGAAGATAATAATCAATCAGCGTTAGCTTTCGACCAGCCAATGAGTTGTCATAAAATCCAGACGACCACTGAACAATTCCGATTCTTGGTTTGATCGTTGTCTCATCGTGGTTGTACTTTTTGAAATTAAAACAGTCCATGAAGGTTCCAACTGCGAATTGTGCAGATATTTATGATGCAGTCTGCGGTTGTAATCGCTTGACCTACGGTAATGCTTGTTATGCTCAAAAAAAGCCGAGTGCTGTCCTGCACGGTTAAGCCTGAGCTAAACTATGTATTGGAGGCTTACCAATAGATGATTATATCACGATAAAATTGGAAGTGGAATTCACTATATCAATGATTTCTATGGCTCCAGTGATGGTGTCGATGTCTAATTCCATATACCCAAATTCATCCGTTACACCATTTTGCAATTTGAAGGCAAGGAAGTACTCATTTTGAGATGATCTTACTCGCCACGAGTCGTCCCATCCAGAATTTATATTCCAACTTATGGTAACTATATCGCTGCCATAATTGCTCCATTGGTATGGGGGGGCGTTGTCCACATGAATTGTGTCAGTATACGAAAGAAATAGAAAACCACCGTATGAACCATCATATGGTTGATATAGACAATTTACGTTCTCCATAGAACTCATTTTTCCTCTAATTGAGCACGCTGATGTGGGAATATCAGAAGTACAAACCTGCTCGTATTCGACAATAAAATCATTGATCCCATCTCCATTGATATCTAACGTGTCATCCAATGGGCAACAATCAATTGTAGAATTAGGATACTCTGTTTCCATTTCATCTGGTACAGGGGAGGAATCTTTTTTCTTACAACTGAGAAATGTAAGCGTAACAACTAAACAAATTAAAAGCGGTTTCATAGGTATATTTTTTATTCACTAAAAGTAATAACGTAAATGATGGCTAAAAGGTTGAAGGCTGCGAGAGTGTAAACTCAACTCAACAGACAGAGTTCAGTTTATATGCCCTATCAAATTACCGCTTACATCAAATTGTATGATGTAAATCCCATTCTCTTGATTTAACAAAGGCTCGTTGTTAGCATCGGATTGAACGTTCCATGAGTTATTTAGCAAAAAGTCATAAGTTGGTTGAAGATAGTAGTCCATGAAATACGCGGAATCTGAAAATTCAAAGGTTCCTAACTCTAAACGCTTGCACTAAAGTATGTATCCTCCGGCATCCCAATGCAAGAGCTTGATCTTGTATCTTTTCTTGTTGATGAACAAAAATACATCTCTAAACAGAGGTGTGCGACCCAACTCGTTTTCAACAAGACCCGAAAGACCATTAAAGCTTTTTCGCAAATCGGTAGGTTCACTGCAAAGGTGAAAAGAATTGGATGGGGATAAGGTAAACAGATCAACCTTTCTGTAGACCAATCAACTTCTGCAAGTCATCTATTGAAACCGAAGAAATGCATTTGAAGTGAATTCCATTCGGGTAGACTAATTCAAAATCACTTAGAATACTGACAGAAACAGGAGCTAGAGGCTCTACTGCTATAAATCGTTCCTTTTCTGAAGCATTCGCTTTGACTTCTGTTTTTACTTTCCTTTGAAAACATAATCAGGATCGTAACGACGACGCCAATACAGCTTCTTCTCGTCTTTCTTTATCCGATTTTTCATATTCCAAAGCTAAGAGAGGAAAAACAAGAATGCAATACGTACTTCGCTGTAGGCGTACCTAAATGGAAGGACAGCGCTGCGATTAATGAGTCCTGTGAATGTCTCAATAAGTACTAGAGAGGCACATCTTTTATTTCTTGAAAGCAAAAAAAGGCCGAGGAATAAATTCCCCGACCTTTGACAACATATAATTCTCTGAAATTATATCATCGTTTATTGCACGATTAATCGTTTGTTGATCGATTCTCCCGAATTCGTTCTAAGAACAATCATGTATGTTCCAGGAGCAAATTGGTCGGTAAGCACTCTGAACAGTCCATTATCGTCATCGTTCAGTTGTGTATTAAATACTTCTTTTCCAAGCATATTAAGAATGCGAATGTTGATTACATCTGAGGCTATTTCACGACTATCAACCATGACATAATCATCTGCTGGGTTAGGATAAAGAAGGACATCTGAATCAATAGGAACTACGGTGTTTTCAGTTATTGGGCTGTTGCTTGATCCAAACAAAGAAGTAGTAACTGTAATGTCATCTATCGCCATGTCACTTTGTACACCAATAGAAGTGGTTCCACTGAAGCGTAATTGAATCGTACTCCCCGCGTAGTCTCCCAAATCTACATTAGCTGTTAACCACTGATTTCCTTGATTTCCAGATTCACTCCATAATGTAAACCATGAAAGGCCTCCGTTAATGGATATTTCGAGTTCAAGTGTTCCCATGAAAATACCATACATATGATAGGCAAAGCTGAGATTAATTCCATTCTCACCTGAAAAATCAAAACAAGGACTCTCAAGAATGGTTGTTTTGTTCGGGTTGTTTGAACCAGAAGCTTCGACGTATGCATAGAAACTTCCGTCTGCCGCTGATGAGGGGCCAGTCAAGTATGATGGTGTTCCATTTGCGTCTCTCACCCAATCAAAGTCGTCCCCTGTATCTTGTTCCCAAGCTCCAAAGCTCGATTCGAAGGATTCCGAATATGGGAACGAGGAAATGGTTGTGGATGCATTACATGCTGCCTCTTCGAAAAGGATAATGTCATCAATAGCGATATCACCAGCAAAGCTACTTGTAGTAGTTCCGACATATCTCAGTTGAATGATGCTTCCCGAGTATGGACTCAAATCAACGTTTGCGGCAAGCCAATCATTAGATTGCTCTCCTGAGCGACTCCACAGCGATGTCCAAGTTGATCCACCATCGTCTGAGACTTCCAATTCGAGTGTTCCTATTCCTGAACCGTCCATGTGATAGGCAAAGCTGATATTTATTCCATTTTGACCTGATAAATCAAAACAAGGACTCTTAAGAATGGTTGTTTTGTTCGGGTTGTTTGGATTAGAAGCTTCGACATATGCATAGAAACTTCCGTCTGCCGCTGATGAGGGGCCAGTCGTGTATGATTGTGTTCCATTTGCGTTTCTCTCCCAATCAAAGTCATCCCCAGTATCTTGTTCCCAATCTCCAAAACTTGATTCAAACGATTCTGAATAGGGGAACGAGGAAATCGTCGTTGCACAATCGAATGGATTGCATAAACTAATGCATGTTGCACTCAGTATTTCTGATCTGATCAGATCTCCAGGCTGCGTTCCTAAGCCGTTGCTTAATGAGTATGAAGTCGCATGGTAAACGTCATAGTAACTCATTAGTGTAGGGACAATATTCAATTTTGGATTGTTAAGATCAACACATAGCTCTCCATCAGCATCAGGAATTGGGGAACCACTAGGGAAGACGTTTCCGTAATCATCAATAGTCGTATTGTTTCCGTTCCATGCGCAGGCATGTGTATGTCTAGATCCTAAGTTATGCCCTATTTCATGCGTTAAAACGGAAACCTCTCTGGAGTACGTGGGAAGTATCGAATAATCAGTATCAAGCACATTAACACCATAAGGGGCTATTCCACAAAGTTGATCGACATATGCTATTCCACCACCTCCACCAGATTTGTACTGAATCAAGTGAGCAAGATCTCCATTAAAATTGGGTCGATCATCTCTGAACTGCTCCAGTGCCACTAATGTAGTGTCAATGTTATAGCTATCAGGAATATCCCAAACGAAAATTTCCGATATCTGGAGGCTTACTATCTCATTTTGATAAATCGCAGCGGTCTGATTAAACAGACCTGTTGCGAAAATCTCAGAATTTGTTATACTATTCCCTCTATTTTGATAGATTCCGTAGTCCAATTCTAAATAGACATTGATGCAGAAATCATCAGGACTATTGTTTTTCGCTTGAAAGTTAATAGAGGAACTTGTGTCATGTGATTTAAGCTCATCCGAGAGACAGCTAAAAGGCATTACCTGTTCTAGATTTGAGTCATTGTAAAGAACATGATAATTATGGCTGCTTAGTTTACCCAAGTTGAAATTACCTTTATTTTGAATTGAAATGAGACCAATTAGTTCATCTTTGAAAATACTAATGGCAACAATACTAGAATTTTCCTCGCCAATTACAATTCCACGATAATGAACTCCTCGAGAGTCGAGTTCTGGAATAATTCCACTTGAAGTGCTAAGGGTGTAGTTGTTGAATGTTTCATTCACGGCTACAACTTCTATCGTTTTGAGATGATTTTCGATAGTTATATCAAAAGTGAGTGCTTGATAATGTTCAGTTATGATCTGATCGGCGATTGATTTATCATAATTGAATAATTGAGCATCTCGAACGTCTTTTGAAACGAGTTCGGATAGGTTGTTATCATGATGTGTTGTTAGTAGATCATCGATTTTAGTGAAGCTTGTTCGCTGTTGATGGGCTTTCTGAACTTCGCGTGCCAGGGGTTTTAAGTTCTGACCAAATGACACAGAAGCTACTAGCAAGAGCATTATAAGGCTCAAAGTAGTTTTGTTAGTTTTCATTTTTCTTAATTTATGTGTTAAATTTTCATTTTTCAGGAGAAATTAATTGATCAGATGATTGTACTAGTAGTGGTTCTTTCTTCCTTATTTTAATAATTGTATTGAGGAACTCAGTAAAATCCAATTCGCTCAAAATCCCTCACTATAGCGCTTGACGTATCTTTTGCGTACATATTTCTTAAGGTTACGTTTTGTGGCCTAATTCCTATTATCGAAGATGCAGTGTAATTAGGCTCACTTCAATTACGACTGCACCACTTTTTTCAATCAATCAAATATTATTGTGCCATCATTTTCATGTAGATCACACATCAGTTTTTAATACACTCTTGAAAGAATCAAGAGGGTAAATCGTTTTAGTTCGGGTGTTAGAAGTTTCCTTGTAGGTGAAACAAAACTCATTTTATCTATTAGAATCTCCAAGTAAGTGAGGGATATTGTATACTCTTTGATTCACTCTGTAGATTGAATGCGATCAAAAGGTAAAACGCAATACTGAACTATTCTGAATGGATCATAGGAATTGTGAAATGCACTTTTTTCGACATCAATATTGTAATCGAAAACGAAAGATTTGTATACCAAAATGACTTTTTTGTAGATAATAAAGCACTCGTGGTTTCTGAATTTTTACGGTTGCAAAATATTTATTGTACAGTATGCCTGTGATGTACCATTGATTTTCTATTTTCAGAAAAAACTCCTCTTTAATGCAATGCTATCGAGAACTATTAATGACTATCTCTCTTGTACTTTTGCCCATAATTTCTGTCTTAGGTATGGAAAAGAAGGAATTGTCGCATTTTGATGATATGGCATACTACTTTCAAGATGATGGTGTGAGCGAATTCATCGTATTGATTACCAACTCGACGATTAAAGATAAGGTTGGTCTCATTGAAACTGAGTTTAAGAAAACAGATCAGAGTCGAACAGATATCCGTGATTTGTATTTGGGACGCTACTTTCTCTTGACAGGAATGCATGAGAAGGCGATATCGAATTTTCAAAATGTGATTGAGTCCTCCAAATCTCAAAAAGTAATTATTGAAGCAGAAATTGGTATTGCGTATTGCACAAAGATGCTGGCTGATCCAGTTTTAGCAATGGAAAAGTTCAGTATGCTCAGGAATAAAATCAACGAAGTTGATGAAGTGGACGCTCAGTATAACATCCTAATCGGTTATGCACGATTGTTAATCCTTAATGGCGAATACGAGGTGGCGGTTGATCAATTGAAGTTGTGTTTGTCCATCGTCCAAGAAAAGGATCCGTCTAATAATTTGTATCAGCTCTACCTTTATTATTTGTCTGGTCGAGCATATGATGAATCCGATAATGTCAAAGAAGCCAAAAAAAGTTATGAGAGAGTACTTGAGTTAGCAAATGAGATGAATTCTCAAAGACAAGATATAGTTGGGACAGGTGCAATTGCATTTCTCGATATACAAGCGAAATCACTGGAGTACTTCGAAAAGTATTCAGAAGCTAACAAGATAAGAAGAGAAATTATTGCTATTTGTCTGGAGCATAACGACCTACTTAACGCTATGACGACCGCTGGTCTTCTTGAGAAGAACTTCGTTAAATTGGTAAATATTGATTCAGTTTACCATTATTCACAATTGAAGGACTCAGTTGAAAACCTGATTAATCGCGAGGATTTTGTAAAAGAGTTTACAAAGATGGAGAGAGACTTCAAAGTAAAGGAGCAAAGTCAACAAATAAAGCTGGCTTCGTCTCAACTTAAGTTGTCAGAATCACAGAAACAAAATCAAATTCTCCTTGGAGCTGCTATTATCCTTTTCTTATTATTGATGATTTTTCTCATCTACAGACGAAAGAAACTACAGCTTCTAACCAAGGAAATTGAAATGAAAGAACTCATCATGAGTGCTGAAAAAGCCAAGTATGAGTTGGATTCAATGAATGAATTTCTCCAAATGAAAGACAGGTTGATTCAGGAGTTGAAAGAACAGATTGAAGCAGATTTTGATGGAGTAGAGGATCGTCAGAAACTGCTGGAGAAACTTCAGTCAAACTTGATATTAACAGATGATGATGTTACTCAATACATTAAACAATTCAATCGAATTTACCCTGGTTTTATAGAGTTTATCGGACAGGAATTTAATTCGCTGTCTAAGAATGATAAGCTGATCGTATCAATGTCTGCATTAGGTCTCAAAAATAAAGTACAGGCCACCATACTTGGAGTATCTGCGCGAACCTTGACCATGGCGCGATATCGCCTGAAGAATAAATTGAAAGAGGCAAGGGAAGATTCTCTCACGGATATTATACTAGAAAAGAAATCGGAGTATATCTCGCTGAACACCTAATTGTTTTTAGTTTAATTGTTTAGTGCTTTACAGGGGCTGATAGTACGTTTTTAGATTCAGCCTACATTTCTTCTTCTTATTGGGAATTTAGAAAGGGGCATAGACAAACTATTAAAGGTCAGTTTTTTATATGGGGTTGTAAATTAATGAGTTGAGACAGAGAGAACAAGAAAAGGCCGAGGAATAAATTCCCCGACCTCTGAAAAGTAATTGCTTATTTCAACTCTGAGAGTTAGTTTCTCACAACCAATTTTCTGTTAAACGTAGCACCTGTGCTCGTTCTAAGAACGATCACGTAAGTACCTGATTCGAATGAATTCGTTGGTATTCTAAACTGACTTGCTCCATCATTGTTCGAAGAATTTGTTGCGTAAATTTCCTTTCCAAGCATGTCAAGGACAGTTACACTCATTTCATCAGCATCCAATGAACTTGCATCAATGATTGCGTAATCGTTCGCAGGGTTAGGGAAGATCAGTATATCTGACTCATTCGCAAAGATGTCTACACCAGCGCTTTTTTGCTCTTGAAATTTGAGCACATTCACGGATATATCATCAACGGCCATATCACTCGTGAAGCCGTTTTCAGTTTTACCGACAATTCTCAATTGAATTGTTTGTCCAGCATAACTCGATAAGTTGACAGAAGCCGGAAGCCACGCTTGACCTTGGTCTCCATTACGATCAAATACCGTATTCCATGTAGCACCATTATTAGTAGATACTTCTACAGCCAATGTTCCCATTGTCGCTCCATACATGTGATACCAGAAATTGAATACAACACCAGTCTGTCCACTCAAATCAAAACAAGGGCTCAACAAATGAGCAGATTTGTTAGGATTGTTCGGTGAAGATGATTCAGTATATGCATAC
>JBGCDF010000162.1:0-4113 GCA_045105095.1 Crocinitomicaceae bacterium
CAATCTGGAGCTGGTGAGGTGTGGCATGATTTCGTACTGCACTGCGTAGAAAACGGTTACGGAGGTGTAGAGAACTTATCCTTGATTCCTGGAAGCGTTGGGGCCAGTCCCATGCAAAATATCGGTGCGTATGGCGCAGAAATCAAAGATGTGTTTGTATCTCTGGAAGCCTATCACATTGAGAGTGGAGAACTTCATTCCTTTGACAAAGATGCGTGCGAGTTCGGTTACCGCGAGAGCGTGTTTAAGCGACGATTGAAAAATCAATACGTCATCACTTCCGTAACATTTAAGCTGAATAAGGAGCACTCAATCAATTCGAGCTATGGTGCGATTGAGGCTGAGTTAGAAAAAATGGAGGTTTCAAACCCAACCATTAAAGATATCAGTGAAGCTGTCATTGCCATTCGATCCAGTAAACTGCCAAACCCTGCGGAAATTGGAAACGCGGGTAGTTTCTTCAAAAACCCAGTTGTTGACATTTCCGTTTTAGAGGAAATTCAGAAGAATCATGAAAACGTTCCTAATTACCCAGCACCAAATGGGAAAGTGAAATTAGCCGCAGGTTGGTTGATCGATCAGGCAGGCTGGAAAGGGAAAACTTTTGGAAATTTCGGTGTTCACAAAATGCAAGCATTGGTTTTGGTAAATTACTCGAATGCTCAAGGTTCAGATATTTACAACTTATCAACCGAAATAATCGCAGATATACAAAGTAAATTTGGCGTACAACTCGAAAGAGAAGTGAATATTCTTTGATTCAAAAATCGATCAAAAAATGCACATTCTTAACATCTTCCCTACACTACCCTTGTAATTTTTTCATTTAAAACTGGATGTTTTCGTCGATCGATACTTTGAATTGATCAATATCATCGTATCAGTTTGTCGAGTTTTCTGGTGTTTTTTTTTCGCTTCCCGAAGGATGTCGTAACTTTTTTAAGCGAGTGTACAACTTGTACACGAAAAACTTACACCATGAAAAAATCAACACACTACGCTACAATTGCTCTTGTTTTTTTGAGTTTCTCGTGTTTCGGTCAAACGAACACACCAAAAACTGAACATGCCCTTTTGAATACTCACTTTGGTAATCTTACAGATCAAGAAAAGCTAAAAGACTTGGTTAGTATTCATGATGGAACTTATCAACTACGAGTGACGAATGCAAACTACTCCCCACTGCTGACACTGGAAACTTTAACGCTCGTCTCGGAGAACCGCTTACAAAATACTAATCAAGTGTTTTCCATTGATTCTCATACGACGTTATACCTTCCGTCATTCGATCAAATTGAAAGTGAATCATTCACGGATTTAGAAACGGTAGTCTACCTGTCTCCTCTACATGAGCAAACGGATTAACTCTTTCGAACCATAACCACCACACTAGAAATCTAAAACTAAACGATTACGCCATGCTACACATCCTTCGAAAACACTTGGTATTTCAATTATCCACCCTATCCTTTATATTCTTCTCTACTGTCGTAGTATCGCAAGATGACTGCGCCACGGCTGTAAACATCCCCTCGTTGGATGGCACCAATTGTCCGAGCTCCTCCCCTAGTACTACGAATTTCCTAGGTGGGGGCGGTTGTGAAGAAGGGGTTCTGGATACGTGGTTCCAGTTTACTGCTCAAGGCACATCAGCTGATATAACGGTTAGTAGTACCACTAATGGCTGGCGTCCAGAATTCCTTGTGGTAAGCACAACCAACAACTTGTGTACAGGTGGATTCTTGCTCGAAGGTTGTTTCGATCAAAATGGAAACTACACAACCATTTCGGGAACACAGGGAGGGTTAACCATCGGGGATACATATTGGATCGTTGTATCGAGTAATAACAATAATACAAACGGGACAATCACCGTCTGTGTGGACAATCCTGCGCCAGTTTCCAATTGTGTGGATAATGAAGATTGCGCATCAGCGCAGGTTGTAACACTTACAGCACCGGATGCTGGACAGGTCTGCATCGCCGATTGTAATACTGGCGCTTCGGCAGGACTGGATTTTTCAGGTTTAAACTTATTCTGTGAAGATCAATACAACGCAACCGTTTGGTACGAATTCACCACTGATGCACTTGCAGCGACTCTTGATATTGATTTATCCAGTACTGATTTAAGTGATCCTGAATATGCGTTATATGAGGGCTCTAGCTGTGTTTCCCCCTGGACCTTAATCTCATGTAATGAAGGAACAGGTGGTGCAGCTAGTATTTTTAGTCTCCCCATTGCTCCGAATACGACATATGTTCTGGCAATATCTGATCTTACAGGTGATGAAGGGGATTTCACCATATGCCTCGAACAGCATGCAGATAACAGCGCTTGTAACACAAACGATGCATTAGTTGCCACTGCAACCTCACTTGGTTCACCACTAGACGGGCCATATCAGCCTGGTGAAGTTGTTTCCTTTTGTTATACCATAAATGGCTGGATTGCGAATGCGACAGGTTGTAATTACCTTCAGGGGATCGTTCCTACTTTTGGTAATTGCTGGGATCCGGCGTCCTTTGATGCCCAAGGGCAACCCACAGTGACAACAGCTCTTGTTACAAATGGGGCAACCTTACCAAATGGAGCTGCTTGTGGAACATGGGCTTGGCAACCTGCAGGAACGGTAGATTACAACTTGCCAGGGCCATCCAATTTGGGACTCGTTGCAGGAGATGACGTTGGTGCAGGATGGTTTTTTACTACAAGCTATCAAGCGCATGGCGGAGATCCTGATTTCTCCTATGGTGATCATGACATTTGTACAGGTGCGGCAGGAGCTTGCGCAGCTCAAGGATGGACAGGAGATTGTTCGGACCAAGTAGATGTTTGGACCGTTTGTTTCGACCTTATCGCTAAATCAGTCGATCCATGTGGGAGTGGAGAAACCGATTGTGCTGTGAACATCAAAACATACGCGGATGGGGAAATTGGTGTATGGACGAATATTGGATGCAGCGCGGATTTAATCAATTCAAAATCAGGGGCAATTGATTGTACGATACTTCCGTCAGAATTGATCTCATTCACGGTAACTCATGAAGAGAAGTCAAACCTATTAAAATGGACAACGGCTTCTGAAGAGAACACGGAAAACTTCAAATTATTTCATGCTACCGATGATATGAACTTTACTGAACTCGCCATTGTAAAAGCTGCTGGCAACTCTCAATCTCTAATTAATTACTCGCACGAACACGTGAACCCTAAAAGCGGGGCGAACTATTACACATTGATAGGAGTTGATATAGATGGAGCTGAAAAAAATCATGGAATGGTATCTGTTTTGGTTGAACAGAACTTAGCCTACTTTAACCGAAACAACCAACAATTAATTCTTGCGAACAACTTACCTGTGATGATTTACGGCACAAATGGTGTGGTGGTACTAAGATCAAAAGGAGAGAAAATACTTCCTTTCAATCACAAAGGAGTATTCTTCATTCGAGACCTTCAAAATGGAACGATGCAAAAAATTGTTATTTTTTAATTGCTGAATTGAACTACCAAATATCAGCAGTACCATCTTCCTGGTTCGCATCATCGATGAGGGACTTCCAGTTGTAAGAACCGTCCTCAGAATCCTTCACAATGCTCAGGTATTCATGTTTATCCATCTCGTAACGTTCGATGGTGTCTCCGGTATACTTTTCAATTTCTTCGAGTAATTCCTTCTCTCCCGAACTACAAAAAGAAAGTGCCTGACCATGCTTATTACCACGACCAGTTCTTCCACAGCGGTGAACGTAGTTCTCGGGAACATCTGGTAAATCGTAGTTGATCACGATATCTACATTTGGAATGTCAATCCCTCTTGCAGCGACATCTGTTGTAACGAGCATTTTGTTTTCTCCTGTTCTAAAGCGATCCAAAATATCAAAGCGATCCTTTTGCTCAATCCCTCCATGTAGAGCTTCTGAAGCAATCTGAACGCGTTCCATGGCTGCAACAACGCGCCCTGCTCTTACCTGAGTTCGGACAAATACTGCGATCTTCTGATCTGGATATTCCTTCACCATGTTCTCCAAAAAGAAACGCTTGTCATCCATTTCAACCATCACGATCGAATGTGTAATCGTTTTTGCAACTGGATTCTTCGGTGAAAT
>JBGCDF010000163.1:0-2815 GCA_045105095.1 Crocinitomicaceae bacterium
TATATATAACAAAAAACACTTTTTTATGAATTCTTACGAAACTGTTTTCATTTTGACTCCCGTTTTGTCTGATGAACAGACAAAGGAAGCAGTGCAGAAATTCGAGGGTGAAATCAAGAAATTAGGAGGTAAGGTAACACACTCTGAATCTTGGGGACTACGCAAGTTGGCCTACCCTATTCAAAAGAAATCAACAGGATTTTACTTCATGTTGAATTTCGAAGGACCGAGTACTGTAATTGCTGATTTGGAAGTAACATTCCGCAGAGATGAGCGCGTGATGCGTTTCTTAACTGTTAAAATGGATCAAGACCACCTTGCATTCGCTGACAAGCGCAGAGCAAAAATGGGTGCAAAGAAATCCGTTCAAGCAGAAGCTTAATCATTAACTAAAAAATTAGACAATCATGGCTCAAAATGATGTTCGCTACTTGAATCCGATTAATATCGAGATCAAAAAGAATAAATACTGCCGTTTCAAAAAAAGCGGTATCAAATATGTTGATTACAAAGACGCTGACTTCTTATTGAAGTTAATCAACGAACAAGGTAAAATCTTACCACGTCGTATCACAGGAACTTCTGCGAAATACCAGAAGAAAGTGAACAAAGCAATTAAACGTGCACGTCACATTGCTGTTCTTCCTTACGTTGCTGACATGTTGAAGTAATCTATTGTTGAACACGAAATTTCAAAGAAAATGGAAGTAATTTTAAAGAAAAACGTAGACAACCTGGGATATACCAACGATGTGGTAACAGTAAAACCAGGATATGGTCGTAACTTCTTGATTCCTCAAGGGTATGCAGTTTTGGCAACAGCCTCTGCAAAGAAAGCTCACGCAGAAATCATGAAACAAAAGTCACACAAAGATTCTAAAATCCTTGCTGAAGCTCAAGAGCTTGGAACTAAGCTTGAAGGAACAACTGTTAAGATTGTTACGAAAGCAGGAGAAAAAGGAAAAATCTTTGGTTCTGTGAATACTATTCAACTTTCTGAGGCGCTTAAAGCTGAGGGAATTGATATCGATCGTAAGTCATTGAAAATTAAAGATGAGCCAATCCGTGAGGTTGGAACATACGAAGCAACTGCAAACCTTCATAAAGATGTAAAGGCAACTTTCTCTTTCGAAGTGGTTGGAGAGTAATTCTTCGAAACACATTTGAATATCCCTTGTCCCGATAATTTTCGGGATAAGGGATTTTTTTTGATCCGTACCTCTCACTTTTACTACGGTTTTGTGACATTCATATGCACTACCTGTTTGAATAACAACAACGGACAATAAATGTGTTTATTTAATACTTATTGTCTAATTATCAATAAGTTATACTTGAAACAAATCATTATTTTGTACTCAACTTAATCACGTGTCACACCGTTGTTTTGCAGAAGGAGGTTTTCGCTCAATCTATTGTATTAAGCAATTTCTTCGAATCACTCCCAAAACTAGTTTGACTAAAAAGTGCCTTTTGAATTCAATTGTGTGACACCTAAAATCACAATTATGAATTTCAAAAATACCTTACTCCTTACATGCTTTACCGTAGGTATCGCTGTAAGCACAGACGCGCAAATTTGGAATGCAACCCAACCTGAAATCGGAATTTGGAGTGCGCCAAACAACACCGGGCTTGCTATTGCGCCTGATGAAGACATTCAAGCAGCCGTTTTCGACGATCCAGGTGGATTCTATCAAATATATTGGATTGAGGGCTCAACTTCAACAATCGTTGACGCTGATGCAAACTCAGGTATTGATCCGGATGTTGCCTATTACGCTAACGCAGATGCACTTGTAGTGGCCTACGAAGACGGAGGTGTTATTTTCGTCGATGATTACTATTTGGCAACTCTTCTTCCTACTCCCGATTATTTCATGAATACTACCACTGCCGTGTCCTCAGGAACTTATCCTAATGTCGACATGAATAGTATGGGCGATGGTGTTCTTTGTTGGGAAGATGGTGGAATGATCTGGGCTTGTTCCTTCGGAATCGGAGCGTTCAATCCAGGACCGCCTACTCCAGTTATCGATGGAACGCAACCTGATATTATTTTGCTAGACGATGGATCAACAGTAGCATTAACCTACGTCGATCCAAATGGGTCCTTGCACATCATGACTCTCGACTATGGCTCACTTCAAGGTGGAGGCGCAGCAATCATGCAGTTACAAGGTTTCGATTGGTTAGGAAACACTGCTGCTTTCCCTCGTATTGCAGGGCAACGCAATTCAAACTTCGGGGCTCCTGACGACTTCACTGTTGTTGCTCAGTATTCAAACTCTCCAACATTCCCTGAAGTATATGGAGTGTTCTCTACAGGAGGAACTATTTCTGCCGCGCCGGTACTTATTAACGGTGCGTTTGCAGGATGTAATTCCTCCGACCCACGACCAGTAGTTGCTTACGACAGAAGCGAAGTTCACGTCGCCTGGAGTCAAAATTATTTTAGCGGTTGTTCAGGACTTGGACAGTCAAATCCAAATTTCACCAGCGATGTCCTTTTAACGAACTATGATCCAGTTGGAAATTTATTACCAGCGACTCCGCCTATTCCCGGAGGATTTATCTATGAAGAAGTGAATCAATTCCAAAGCTTCATCGGTGGAAATTCGAGAACTTCTATTTCAACTGAATACGACGGATTCTTCAGTATCAATAACTTTAACTATCACGAAGGTGTACTTTTCAATGATCCAGGAGACCTTTTATGGAAGGAGCGCTCTGCCGCTGTACCAGTATTCATGGAGCAACAAATTTCAGGAGAACGTGGAAATAACTTCTCTCTTGTAACGAGCCCTGTTGATCA
>JBGCDF010000164.1:0-4418 GCA_045105095.1 Crocinitomicaceae bacterium
GGCACTCGATCACTCAATTGAAAATTTGCAAAAAGTTTTTCTTGATAGTGTTTTTTTCCTTGCATGATTGAAGATACAAAATTCCAATAGTCTATACTCAGAGAAGAACTATCTTTATCAACAGTTGTGCAACAGGCACACTGGCTATACTCAGCGTCGTTTATGCTTCGAGAAATTGTTCGTTTTTTTAAAGAAAGAAATCCTTACTTTTAATACCAATCACGGAAATACGCTGAAGTATAGCCAATGTCCGTTATACGTAATCCTCCCATAATCCGAGAGAATATGGAACGGGGTAAGTTTATGCAGATGGAAGAATTATCTAATTTCGGAAAACTTTAATTACTCTTTTACTATTCGAACGACCAATGACACTTCTTTATTTAGGAGAAAACGCACAAAATAAATTCCTGGAGCACCATCTATCTTAATGATTTCTGAATTTGTTTCATAAAACAAATGCTTCTGGATAACCCTGCCATCTTGTGAAATTACATTCACCTCGATATCATTCATCAGCTCACCGAATTCAAAGCGTAGCTTTTCTTTCGTTGGATTAGGATAAAGAAGGAAACTTACATTTTCAAACTCATCAATCCCAGAGTATTCAAGCGTTACATTAATGGTTACGACACTATCGCAGCCACTCGAATTGACAAACGTTTGCTCATAGGTGCCTGATGAATAGTAGGTCTCGTTATTAACGATAACTGAATCCAGACCATTTTGAGTTATCATCGAGCTAGTAGATTCATTGATTACCAGATTTAGTAATTTAATACTATCACAACCGTAAACGTTCTGATTTACGTGAGAATAAACACCTGTACTGGAATAATACGCACCATTCCACAACAGGGAATCACATTCGTCCAAAGTGACTGTTTCTTGGTTGAATTGATAATCCTCAAACACAGTGTTAAACACTTCATTCGTAACAATTGCAGGATTAAAATCAAAGTAGATTTCAGCTTTGTTTCTAATTTCAGTGTTCGGATACAAATAACCATCTTGTTCCAATTCATAGATTACGTAGCCGATGCTTCCATTTGGGTTCGATGCGCTATCCGGAAGATTGATATTACTAAAAACGAATTTAACTTGATTATCAGCATATACTTCGGTGTGCATAGTATGAGAACTAGCCAAAACACGTAGCGACAATAAATCCATTCCAGAAGGAAGAGAATCGGCAATGGTTACATTAATAGCCTCTGAGTTTCCTGTATTTTGAAACCTCACGGTGTATGTAAGTGCTTCTCCTTGGTCGATGTAATGAGGCAAGCACTCTCCAATTGGATATACCTTTTTGTCATTAGGGTCATATCCATTCACAACTGGAAAAACATAGTGTCTTATGTTATTCAATGTATCTACATCGCCTATAATTGGAGTAATCTGAGTAATGAGATGCATCGAATCTCCGATTTGTGCCGTTGCTGGTGTTGTATATTGGATAAGTGGTATCAGGTGTGTTGAGTCATATCCGAGGTCCGTGTAATTCCAAATCAGGGTATCACCAGAAATCACATCAGGAATAGGAATTGACCAATCATAGAGTAAATTACTGTCAAGAATTAATATCAGTTCGCCGTCTACAGATAAACAACCATCATTAAAGGCATCTATAACTAACACGTTCGAATAACCAGGACGAAACTGACTCGCCACTATTTGAGCGTCTACGTCAAAGCCAACTTGTGTTACAGGACCGTTGATCATGTAATCCACATCGAAAACACACCCTAATGAATCCTTGAATGAAATTTGATGAATCCCGGGCTGGTTTGATGTGAAAACGGTGTCATTTTGCGAGTATGCCGCGTTGTCCCAAGAATACAAATATGGAGGGGTGCCATTAACAGCGGTGACGGATATGATGCTCGAGTCAGAGCAGTTGAGATTTGAAACCGAGTTGATTTCACCAGAAAAGAATGCACACGGAACCGGCAGAGTATCGTTTATTAGGCGTGTCACTCTAATGCGATTCTTATCGTTGTACTCTTTGAAACTTCCTCCGATCACTATCTGATTTGAAGCAGAAATAGCCATATCCATTACATCTTGATTGGTTGAAAATGCGGAATTCGTAAAATAGAATGTCGTGTCAATTTCTCCTGAATCGAATAACCTAACAACCTGATTTGCTCCGGTTCCTCCAGTAATTACTCCTATTGCTAGAATTTTATCATCCTCTAGCACTTCGATTCGGTTTACTGAACTCGAAGTAAATACATCAACAGAATAGAACGTAGGATCCAAAGTGCCATTTGGCAATATTCGAAACACTTGATCTACAGTAGTTCCATTAAAATCATTGAACCAGCCTGAAACAATAATATTCCCCGAACTCTGCAACTCCAAATCACTAACGAGGTAATCAACTCCTGTTCCAACATCAAATGTTGCATCCAGTGAAGCATCCGTATTTAAGCGAATTATTTCGGAAACAGGTTGAAAATTATAGACAGAGAGTTGTCCCCCAAGAAGTAATTGTCCGTTTGGTAAGAGTTCCATAGTTTTAACAAATGAACACTGATAGGTTCCGAACATAGTCGTTGCATCTGGTGTCCCATTTGGTTCAAGAACACCTACGGATCTCATGAATTGTTGATTCGGTCCAAATTGATCATAATAAAGAAATTCTCCACCAACTAGTATCTTCTGATCGGGACGAATAATAATTTCATTAACGGGGCCGCTTAAACCATTTCCTATAACAAAAGTTGTATCTAAGCTACCATCTGCGTTTAGACGAAGTAAGTGTTTCTGTGTCGCTACGGAATATGAATTGAATGATCCGCCAACGAGGATTTTCCCGTCATTCTGAATTTCAACATCGCGAATCGCGGCTCCATTCATTACAGAGTTAAAAAGAGTAACTCCAGGATCAAAGGTAATGTCTAGTTGACCATCTGGCATCAAACGTGCCATTCCTAATCGTGAAACGCCATTATATGCTGTAAATTTACCAGCAATGATTGTCTTACCTGACGGGAGGGTGCGAACAATATGAACGTCATCATTGGCGCCATTTTGAAAATTGAAGTTAGGGTCTAATGACCCATTTGTTAAGTACCGTCTCATGCCGTCTGCACGCGCAACAATTAATTTACCAGAAGGGTCAATACATGCATCAAACTGTTGAATTTGATCACTTGAGGTATAGTAATAGTCATCGTTAATTGTCCCATTCGAATTTGTCTGATATACTGTTCCATCTCCAGCACCACCATTCCATAAAAAATAATACTGTCCCAATGAATCTTTCACTACCCTGCTGTACGTTCCACCTCCTCCAGGAGGAAAATTGAAAGAAACATCCAACATTCCATTAGGTAGGGCTTTAAAAAAGCCTCCGCTGGTTCCTCCGCTGCCACAAACAACGATACTCCCGTTAGATTCAACGATCATATCATTGACTACTGATGCGTATGGATCAACGGTATACGCGCCATAAACAACTCCACTAGTATCCATTTTTGCTAGGTGCGTTTTGTTGTAACCCGCGATTTGATAAAAACCACCAAGAATGTAGACGTCCTCTAATGCGTCTAAGTACAGTTTTTTTAGACTACCAAAAACCGGTTGGAAGGCAAATGAAGTATTTATTACTCCATCAGGGGAGGTTCTTATTATTGTGTATTCGATAGAACCAAATAGAACAATTCCTCCTGAAATAATGAGATCACCATTAGATAGCTCGACGACATCCGTGATTTGCTTCATTGAACCAGTATTCAACTGAAAAGAAACATCAACCGAACCATCTGGAAACAACCTCACAACACTATCTGTGGGAACGCCGTTAAAATCATTGAACTCGCCAAAAACGATGATATTTCCATTCTCTAGTTCCGTAAATCCATTAACTCCTCCATTCGGACCTGCACCAACATCGAATGAATTATCAATCGTACCGTCATTATTGAGTCTTACAAACCGATTAGCAGGTGAGCCGTTATATTCAGTAAAGAAACCTGCCGCAAAATAATCTCCACTTGGGAGCGCTTCTACCGCTTTTACGTCTCCATTAAAATTGGATAGGTAAGAACCGTCATCCAGAATATTGAATGTCGTGTCCACTTGTCCCGTTTGAGAAAACCCAAAAGCGGTAAAAGCCAAGAAAAAGCCAATTAGAGTGAATTTCAATCTACTCATAAAATAAAGTTTGACCTAAAAGTAATTGATTACAACGATCGGAAAGGTATTTTTGGGAAGATAGTTTGAGAAACAAAACTTTCAACAAGTCTTAATCCTTGAGGGAATAGGGTTAACACTTCAAACTAATATTGATTCGGGCTGAGATAGCAGAAAGGGCTTTGTGAACTTCAATATTTTTCGATCAATTCACAAGGCAATAAAATACGTATAACATCAGTAACCGTTGCACAACCTCTACTTAGACAAAAAAACGC
>JBGCDF010000165.1:0-9382 GCA_045105095.1 Crocinitomicaceae bacterium
AAAAGATTTCTAAAAGTCGATCGAGTATCACGAATCATCTGCGTTTATTGAAACTTCCTGCACCTGTTCAAGCGGGTGTGAAGCAAAAGCAAATCACAATGGGCCATGCCCGAGCGATTGTCTCTGCCGGTGATGAAGCGACACAGATTGAATTGTTCGAACGTGTTGTTGCTGAGAACCTTTCGGTTAGAGATATCGAAGCAATTATTCGCGGTGAAGCCATTGCAAAAAAAGAACCGACTCCGAAGTTGGCGAAGCCACAAATTAGCGAGAATGAATATACATTCAAAGAACATTTGGGTGATCAGCTCGCTACGAAGGTAGATATCAAGAAAACACCGAATGGAAGCGGGAAAATCATTGTTAACTTTAGTTCAGATGTGGATTTAAACCGCATCATGGAATTGATGAATCGTAAATGAAACGTCTCGTTTTCTTCTTTTTGTTGATTTCATCTTCTGTATTTGCTGAAGATACATTAACAGTTGGAGACACAGTTCGTCCTCACTCTATTCGTCGAGCAATTTTGTATTCCGCCATAGTTCCAGGTGCAGGACAAGTCTACAATCATTTGGCAATGCCGAAAGGAAAAAAGAAGGCCTTTTGGAAAGTTCCCCTAATTTATGCGGCACTCGGAACGACGGGTTATTTCCTGGTAACCAATCAGCAAGAGCAAAAAAAACTCAGAAAAGAGTACAACAATCGTCAATTTTTAACTTACGTAGACGGTCAGGATTTCCCCGATTACTCACCTTATGATGATGCAGGTATTCTCACATTGTACAATCAATATTTGAATTGGAGAGACTTATCTATCCTCGCAGTTGGTGCAGTTTACCTATTTCAGTTAGCCGATGCAGGAGTGGAAGCGCATTTTGTCAACTTTGATGTCTCAGAAGATTTATCTTTGACCGTTGATCCAGTGATTCTTACCAATCGTACTCCAGGTCTTCGTCTAGCTCTTAATTTTCATTAAAAATCTTGTAGACTCTCGTTAAACAGTTATTTTTGGTACTCTATGAAATTAGCACTAATTGGTTACGGAAAAATGGGAAAGATCATCGAAGGGATCGCCATTTCTCGAGGGCACACCATCACTGGGAAAGCCTCTAGTACGCAACCTATAGAAACAGTGGATTTCTCTGAAGTAGATGTTGCAATTGAATTTACAACTCCGAACTTTGCAGTGCGTCACATTGAGCATTGCTTGAATGAAAACACCCCAATCGTGGTGGGTACAACGGCATGGAATGAGCAACTTCCTTATGTAAAAACCTTGGTTACTCAAAAAGACGGAGCACTACTCCATGCATCCAACTTCAGCATTGGTGTCAATGTTTTCTTTGATTTGAATAAACGATTGGCGAAGTTGATGGCCAACTATTCAGATTATAAACCAAGTCTCGAAGAGACACACCATGTCCACAAACTGGATGCTCCTAGCGGAACTGCTGTTACTATTGCAAACGACATGATGTTCGAAAATGACAAAATTCGCTCATGGAAATTGGGTGAAGGCTCAACTCCAGCTATCCAAAAAGGACAATTACCTGTTACATCTTATAGAAAACCAGATGTTCCAGGAACACATATCGTGACATACGAATCACCAATTGATACTATTCAACTTTCACATACAGCTCACAGCAGAGAAGGATTTGCCCTAGGAGCTGTTGTCGCAGCCGAATTTCTACATGAAAAAAAGGGAATTTTTACTATGCAAGATGTGATCAAATTTTAAGCAATGAACGTAATCTATTTTTACCTATTTCTTCTTGTTCACCCATACATTGCTATGTGGTGGAAAAGCTTTGAACAAGCCGATCGAAAATCATGGGAAGCACTGATTCCAGTCTACAACTATTACGTAGCATTTAAAATTGGAGCGAAAAAACCATTTTGGTCCTTGCTATTGATTTTCCCAGGAGTTCACCTAGTGATGTGGGCTGTAGCAAACGTCTCGTATATCCGTCGATTCGGTTATTTCAGTCTGGTTGATACACTGCAAGGAATATTCTTTCCATATATCATTATGTTTAAGATTGCCCAATCACAGGACAAAATGCTACCAGAAACGAACTGGGCGAATAGCTCAGAAATTGGTCGTCGCGAATGGGGAGATCATTTAGTGTTGTTCCTTTGTTTGCCTATAATTGGTCACATGATTGCATTAGGAATTGCAGCCGTAACTCGTGCTGAACCTGGTAAAAAGACAAAAGTGAAAGATTGGGGCGATGCACTCTTGTTCGCTCTGGTTGCGGCAAGTGTAATTCGTACATACGTTTTCGAACCATTTCAGATTCCAACTGGATCGATGGAGAAAACATTGTTGGTGGGTGACTTCCTATTTGTAAATAAGTTGGCTTACGGAGCGAAAGTTCCCGTAACTCCTCTCTCCTATCCTTTGGTGCATAACACTGTTCCATGGATCAATGTGAAATCGTATGTTGGATGGGAAACTTCAGATTACACCCGATTACCAGGCTATGCAGATGTCGAACGGTATGATGTGGTTGTATTCAACTACCCATCAGGTGACACAGCGATTTACGATCCGCGCATGCCAGACGGATTGATGGGACATGATTATCACGGTTACGTGTACCTCGAAGCATATTACTTGTTCCGAACAGATCCTGAGACGCAACAAAAGAGAAGTAAAATTTATACGTACTACAACGATAGCCTGTCAAGACTACCAGATAGCGTAAGACCAAAAGTGGGTGGATTTGACTTCAATATGGAAGTGGAACGTCTAGCTTCTTCTCGCGTCGATAGAATGTACGTGGAGAACATCAATTCGTGGAAAGGTAAAGCGCGTAAGTTCATTGCCGATGGAAAAACGCACGTTGCTCAGAACAACCCAGATGCAACTACGTATGCGGAAAGTCATCGACTAATCGAGCACAAAGGTATCATCCCAAGGCCTGTTGATAAGCGTGAGAACTATATTAAGCGCTGCGTAGGACTACCCGGAGATTTTCTCGAAATAAAGGAATCTGTTCTGTACGTGAACGATAAGAAAGCGGATATCTTCCCCTTCTCCAATTTAGAATACGTTGTTGAAGGCGCCGACCTCGATGCGAATTTCATGGAAGGTATTGGTATGGAACTCAAGCGTCGCGATTATCAGAAATATGAAATGCGAGATGCGACGTATAATTATCGTATTCACGCTACTGAAGGGCAATTGAAGAAGATCGAAAGAGAATATCCGGACGCAAACATCTATGTTTATCTTGAGCCTAAACCATCTATTGATTCAAATTATCAGTTGAGTTATTCTGATCTGGTTCGAAATACAAGTATGTACCCTAAAAATCTGAATGTTGAAAACACGCGTACAGATTTCACGCGTTTCCAAGTTCCTAAAAAAGGAATGAAAATCGAGCTAAATGAGAATAATCTAGCTTGGTACGGACGCGTTATTCGCGCTTACGAAAAGCACGACTTGTACGTAAAAGCGGATGGGACGGTATTCATCGATGGAAAGAAAGTCACTTCTTACACATTCGAAATGAATTATTACTGGATGATGGGAGACAACCGCTACAACTCAGTTGATTCGCGTGTTTGGGGATTCGTTCCTGAAGATCACATTGTTGGTAAAGCATCCATGGTGTGGTTCTCGAAAAATCCATTTGGCGGGGTTCGCTGGGACCGAATGTTTACTGGAATTGAGTAATGGTCGTTTTTCCTGCTACCTATTTTGGGAGCATCGCTTATTTCAAGGAATTTGCGAAGCACGAGAATGTACTACTTGAAGCAAAGGAACACTTCCCGAAGCAATCATATCGTAATAGATGTGATATTTTGGGAGCGAATGGAATGCTTTCATTGTCTATTCCTGTTGAACGCCCCAATGGTTCTAAAACATCCATGGATCTAGTTTCTATACCAGATACCGAAAATTGGCGGGCGCGCCACTGGCGATCGATCAAAAGTGCGTATCAGTCTGCTCCATTTTTTGATTACTACGGAATGGAAGTTGAAGAGTTGATCATGAACCCTGAGACCAATTTATTAAAGTTCAACACGGCTATTATCCAGCGAATTGTTTCTTGGTTAGATTTAGAAACCAGAGTTGAACATTCGGTTGAATTTCATCCACCTATTGAGAATGATCCACGTGATATCCTAGGTAGAAAAGGCACTTCTACTCCATTTGAGACAGCTCCATACATTCAGGTTTTTCCAGGAGATGAAGGATTCAAACAGACGATTTCTATTCTTGATCCGATTATGTGTATTGGGCCGTTGGCAAGGAATTTATTGATTGTGAGATGATTTTTTTTACCACAAAGGCACGGATCTTCCTCTGGTCGATGCACAACTATACCCTTTGTATTTTTTTGAACTTTTCTGTTTTGGACTTTAAACAGATATGAGTAAAAGGAAATAAACACAACTTTGTGGGAGAACTTGTTCGACTTGTGTCTTTGTGGTCGAAACGATTGTAAATTTCACACTTCCTTCACCACTCTAACACTCAGAAATAGTAACTTTACATCAAAATAGAACTTACATGCTACAGCGATTCATTTTCCTCTTTTCTATCCTTCTTGTTTCGAATGTTCAAGCGCAGACAAAAACGCGTACAATTGCATTTTACAATGTCGAAAACCTCTTCGATACATTGGATCACCCTGTAAAAAATGACAACGAGTTTCTCCCTGATGGCTCATACGAGTGGACTTCTGAGCGATATCAAGCAAAGTTAGAGCGCATCAACCAAGTAATTGATTCTCTTCGAATTCCAATGATTTTAGGTTTGTGCGAAATTGAGAATAAAGCAGTTGTTCAAGATCTTGTAAATGCTGGATCCTTGAAAGGGACGCACGAAATCGTGCATTTTGAGTCCTTGGATCAACGAGGAATTGATAATGCAATTGTCTACGATAAAACGCTCTTAAAATTGGAAGACTCTGGAATCATTCGGTTTAAGATGCCAGAACCGAGCTCCCCATCGCGTGATATTGTATGGGCAAAATTCAGTCGTGAAAAAGATACCATTCTCGCTATGGTCAATCACTGGCCAAGTCGTCGTGGAGGACAGGTCGAATCTGAACCTAAACGCATGGTGGCTGCTCTTGCGGCGAGCGAATTCGTGGACTCCGTTCTGAACAAGAACAAGAAGATCAATCTTGTTTTCATGGGAGATTTGAATGATTACCCAGACAACCGAACGACACAAATGATCTCTGAGAGTCTTAAACCAATGATTGTCGAAGAATCAGGAAAGTATGGAGGTTCTCATAATTACCGCGGAGAATGGCACATCCTTGACCACATGATGGTTTCCAAGTCATTCCTCAAGAAAAAAACGAAGGTCAAAAAGAAAACAGCTGAAATTTATACTCCAGAATTTCTTCTCACAGAATACAAAGGAAATATCGTACCGAAACGGAACTACGGTGGACGAAAATATTTGGGAGGATATTCCGATCACATGCCTATTGTGATTGAGGTAAAAATGAAGTAACCGAATAAACAAGCATCAAACCTTTGCGCCTTTTCGTCCTTTGTGGTTCGAAAAAAACACTCCGCTTAGAGTTAATGATAGCGGTGCTGTGTTTAGTCTTGTGTACTTGCTTTACCGCAAAGTTCGCAAAGACACAAAGGGATTTTAGTAGTACCACATTATTAGCAACAGACAACGCGCTTTCTCAGAGAACCCCATACAGTTTGACCTGATTGAGTCATAAGGAATAAATGCAGTAGTCCGAGTAGAATTGCTCCAGGAAGCATATTCACAGCTATGAAATCTAGTACTTCTGCCGCAGAACTGCTATTTGCACTACCGATTAATTCAATGGACGATTCTGTAATGACCAATTTAGTACTGAGCATTAGAAAAATGGCGGCAAAGTGAAACCCATTGGCCATTAAGTGCATGATGTATTCCGATCTTGGTAACCCTCCCATGAATTCGCGACTGTCCTTTTCAGAATACGCATCAACCGCTAATACTACAAAATCAAGGAGAATCAGCACTACTCCAATCCAAAAGCTTACGGGATCATGATTTAAGAAAATCATCCAAACAATTGCCGGAAAGAGTATTGCCCGTATCGTATGTGTCGCATGTTCAAATTTGCTTTCTGATTGCTTGAATAGTTCATATTTCCAGAGGTGTAGATAAGCTCCGTCATACGTAGCTAAGATCATAAAGGCAATAAGACAGACTGCTGTTAAATAATAGATGATTTCCATGTGTTCAATTTTAATTCACACAAACATCTAGAAAAATGACTTCAAAAAAATTGACAAATGTCACATAATCAAACGTGCGCTGCTTTGTTTGGAACGAATTCTGCTCAAGGTTTCGCGTGAAATCCCCAAATAAGAAGCTAAATGCTGAACTGGAACCCTTTGAATGAGCTCTTTTTGATTGTTCATGAGGGACGCATATTTATCTTGAGCAGTTGAGAAACTCAGCGTATCCACTCTATTGGATAGACGAATGCATTCTAGGTCGGTGAAAACCCGTCGCAATTCGTCCCAAACTGGATTCTTTTCACTTAGTTCCGCTAAAGAAGTACTGGAAATTGCAAGAACAGTTGAGTCCTCAATGGCTTCGATAAAATCATTCGAAACCGTGCTTCGCGTAAAGCTCTCAAACGAACAGGTAATCTCATCTTCACCACAAAAACATGTGTTCACCTCAGTATCGCTTTTGAGATGATACACCCGAAAAAGCCCATCACATATGAAGTATAGGTTCTCGCAACGATTTCCAGCTTCGAGAATTCTGTCGCCCTTTTTCACTTTTTTCAACTGAACTTTTGGAACAAGTTGACTGAATTCGGCCACATCTAGCTTCATTAGTCCATTCAAGTAAGTTCTTAATTGTGTGAGATGGTGATCCATTACTGAGCTTTTCTACAAGGTAATTCTTTCCAACTATATTTTAGCTAAAATTCAATTAAGCTTGTCTTACCACTGCGGATTAAGGGGCTTTCGCTTCATTTTCAGCTGGCAAAGAAACACTTCCCGCTCCAAATTCATACGGCAGTCGTTCCGTCCAAAGGTGTTTCTTATCAATAGATTCAAACTCTCGATATACATAGTACACGAAGTTCCCATCGATTTTGATGTGTTCGGCGTAACGCTTATTCAATTTTACCTGTTGCGTAATTTCTCCTGTTTCCGTATCTACCCAACCAAGATAACTATACCCTGCTCGATCAAATAACGCATAGATTTCTCCAGTAGTTTGATCTTGAATCAAGTGCTTCTTCCACCCTGTTTTTTTCGGTCGATAATGATGAAGAATGAATGTACTGTCGAGGACGTCACCACTCGTGCCGGAGGTGTACAACTTATCCTTGTAATAGTCGAACACGAAAAGCGAATCATTGCGATGGAAAAGTGGCGCGTACAGCTCCTTGTAGTAAATGCTTTGCGTGAAGTAGTTCGCTCCTACCCACACTTCTGCGTCAACTCCTGTTTGAATCTCGCGATTCTTCGCCCACAACTTCGTTCGTACATCTACCCATTTATACTCTGCACGGTACAGCTCCATCATAAGTTCATCTTCAATCCCGATAATTTTTAAATAAGTGGAATCTAGTTGGTCATATGCGTAATATTCAAACGCAGGATAATCAGGATTGAACGTTGAGAAATACATCTTCGACGTATTGGTGTCTACTATAGGAGCAATGTATTTTGTGAAGTACTCTTTCTCCAAGTTTGAGATTGAAATCTTATTCTTGTTCACGTGAATTCCAAATACACTTTCCTTGCATACTACGTGAGGGTTGCCTCGGTAATCTCTTACCAAGTCCGTGGCGACACCAGGAACACTAAAAGTATTGATGACACGTGAACCATCGAATAACAAGAGTTCACTCCCCTTTTTCAGTCGTTTAGGATACGTTAAAAGTACTAGTCTTCCATCTTCCAAAACTTCAAAATCCTGAACGTGTAGTCGTTTTGACTTGTAAACGATTTTAGGGATTCCTGGAGCCGTTACGATCTGTTCATTCAATAACTGAACCTTATTGTAGACCATCTTGTATTGAAATGATATCGTATCGTACTTGTAGCTCTTTGGAATTTTCGCCGTGCGGTAGATAGATTCGTAAGCAGGATGAGTAATATTCGCATTGATATTTGTACCTACCAATGTTTTCAATAAGAATTTTCCGTTTCTGGAATACGCCAACTGTTTTTCTCCGTTGTAAGTAAATGTTCCATTCGCATTACTAATAGGGTCGTTCTCCTTCGAATCGGATAATTCAATTACGACTACCACTGAATCTTGCGCTTGAACGAGATTCGAAGCGAAGATTAATCCAAAAGCTATTACTAAGTATTTCATCATATATAACAATAGATGCTAAAACTATTCCAAATCCATAAAATCACCAATCCCATCTATTCAACTATAATATAAGTAGTCATTAAAACAAAGTGCTCAAACCTTCTATTGAGGAGTACATGAATAACATCGTTACCTATTTCCCGTGACAACTTGATCCAGAATCTGGACAATCAAATAGACAATTGAAAACGTAAAATAGGAGCATTCAATTGACCATCATAAGCAATTCCCAGCTTGAGTGTCCTGCTGCTTGCGCGATCCTCTCTAACCAATTTATTATACTCATCAACAGACCTTTCAAACATTTTAATCCCAGCTTTCTGTGTTAATACTATAGTAAAACCACCAACTATTGCAGCGCCGATCCCAATAAACACTCTTGTATTATCATCTGTACTCGAATTCGTAAGTGTAGCAATTACACCTCCAACGAAAAGAGATCCTCCCGAAACTAAGCCTACGATTGGTATGCATCTACTTTGTCTGAATAACCTTTTAGAACGTTTGTATTGATAAAGTACAGGTTTAATACTGGCATAGCCTTTACCCAGACTATTCCAATTAGAAGAGTCAATGTAGCGCCACTGATAAGCAATCATTTTGCGATTTGGTTTATACTGTGCTTTATATCCTCTGAGAGTCGATGAAGTTATATTCTTGTCGAGTAGTATTGCCTTTTTTTCTTGTCCAAATAATTGAAAAATCGACAAGAATGATATTAATAGTATCAACGAATATTTGTTCGCTTTTTTCATATTGGAAAGTGGTTTACTCATCATTAAATACCAATCACCTAAATTAGGGAATAAGATAAGCATGCGCTTTATGAAGTTATTAGTATTGAAATTTTCATTCTCTACTCAAAAAAAAACTCCTCTACCTATCAAAAGACAAATAGAGGAGTAAAAAAAACTGTAGTTGCGACTTACGCTCCTACATTCATATTGTCAAGGACACCCATTACGTTACGCACTGCTTCAACTGAATCAGCCAATAACGCTTTTTCTCCTTCGTTCAAATCCAATTCGATGATTTTCTCAATTCCGTTTTTCC
>JBGCDF010000166.1:0-3468 GCA_045105095.1 Crocinitomicaceae bacterium
GTTGGACGAACCGGGGTTGGACGAACCGGGGTTGGACGAACCGGGGTTAGACGAACCGGGGTTAGACGAACCGGTGCCGTTGAACAAAACTCTTTTTCTTTCCAAAAATACAAATACCGTCGATATCCTTTCTACAAATAATCTGCTTCTTATTGCTTAGATGAAGGCACTTTGGGCAATTTTGTGTTCTACGATCACATGGCCGTTCCTCCTCGTCCTCTCCTCTAACTAGACATGTATTTTCATTGCATAACGTTGCAGCACTATATTGAATACAAAGACTTATGAGCAGGAGCACAACACTACTGCGGCATTGCGAACACTTTATGACACAAGTCATAGAAAAATAAATGAACACCCTAAACAATATACCGATCGACAGAGGCGATTGAGATCGCACACCCGAGGTCTTCTACATATCTGTGTCAAATCCTTTCTATTTTTTTCCCGGGGTGTGTAGATCAGGTTAATCGAGTTCCAGGAATTAACTCTGTAAAGACGACGTTACTAACGTACTCCATTTACCTCAACTGAATTACTAACTTACGATACAAACAAAGGGTCTCGAACTACAACGCTCCTTTTCAGTTTTTTAAGATCGATCAGATTTGTCCAAAACCTTCTGTTTGATCGGAAACGGACTCGTTCTTTTCATTTCCTAGAATTACTCTGGTGAATCCAATTGAGTGATTTTATTCAAGGGGCCGTGGAAATGTTTCTATTATCAAGAAGAACTTGTATGTATTATGATTATCTTAGAGTATCACGGAATCCGAAGGTCCATGTTATTAATTTCTGTTTCGTCAGGAATATCAAGCACTTGAATTGGAGGTTTTGGTAATTCAGAGATATCAATTTCTGTTTCGTCAGGAATATCAAGCAATTGAATTGGAGATTCAAGTATAATAGATTTTATTCAATGATCGGTTGTCCTTTTTTAGGCCGTCTGCTTACCCGCTTGTGTCAGTTCCAATTATCTCTTTTAAACAGCCGCCACAGCTCAAATTTACAGGTAAGTTAATGTATTTGGCACGTTTCGAGCGTTTGGCACCACGGAGTCTAGTGGTCGGTTCAGTTGGCGATGAGTCTTGACCTGTACTTGCGGTAACAAAGGATAGTAGAATTAATAAACAGTAGATAAAGAGCTTGGTCATCAAATTGAAAAGTGATCAACTAGTCTGTTAACGTTTTGAACGCACCCATCAAAATATGCGGAGAAAGGTGCGTGCATCCGACTGATGTCGACTCGTCCAAATTCGGCAGAGACATGGCGGAATAAGTAGTCTGAATAGTGGCGACATAGCGGAATAAGTTGTCAGAATAAAAAAAACGTAAGTCTGAATACCGGTATTTGATTCTGGTCCACGCAGACAGGTTTGCCATTAGCAATCGCCAATACAACACCATCATCTACAATAGCACTCGTACGAACAGTAAACATTCGAAGTATTTATACTTTATTCGAGTGAGGAAATGATGGAAGATAAATCAGTAGCAATCACCAATAACGCAATCAATCCGTACAATAAGCAGCTGCACGATCATAAACACGTTATTACCAGTAGACCAGCAAAAACACGATCGCATACACATCACCATTCTAAAAAATCTACTATTTGCATACTTTATTCAAGTCAAATTCACTTCGAACGGTACTAACATGAAATTTGGGTTGGAATGTCCAAAGGGAACAATAAACCGAAGCGTAAGGTACTAACATAGAAAATTACCAACTGAGCTCGACTTCTCACAAAAGACACGCGGGAAAGGTTCTCGCCCATTAAATCCCTCGTATCTATCACGAATCTACAGCTGGTCAATTTTCGTTGTCGCATAGGTTTCCGGTTTTGTCACATCTATCGTCAGTTGGATGATCATCCAGTAGTAAAACTAGCGGCTGTGTATTGAGTTTCATGCAGAATCACAAGTGGATCTTTTATTATCCGATGCTACGGATACAGTAAGACTTTCGGAGAGTCAAGGCACTGTTGATGTTGATGGCTCCGTCTCGGGACGTTCTCGAATACAAGTTGTACCTCGAGCACCAACAGCCGGAGAGGGATGTACAGTTGAAATCGGTGGTAACGAAATTATACTCCAAGACGGTGAGTTTACTGCGGGAGATAACGCCGAAGGTGAACTCGTAGCTGTCCTCTGCGAAAATGGTGACTTACGATGCTTTGTGGACGATGGTACTGGAACAGGAGATGGCACCGAAATATCCTGTGTCGCTCCTGACAACTCGAACGAGCCTGGAGGAGTTGATGATTTGGTTATACCCGCTGTAATAACAGGTGTTGCGGCTACAGCTGGTGCCCTTATCGGGGCTGGGGCTGCTGGAGCTGCAGCAGTAGCCGGCTTTGTTAATCCCGGGTCAGGGGGAAACAATAACAATAACAACAGCAATGACAGAGATGATAACAGTGATGATAACAGTGATGAGGAAGAAAGCATGAGCAGTGAGGAAATGGATTGTAGTGCTAACTATAATGGCGAATCGTTTTCATTGCAAAGTGGCGAAAGCATCACGAGATTTGTAACGTTTGGGTTTTGGGCTGCGGTGGAGATTTTATGCACAGATGGGGTTTTGACTTGTAATGAGTTGCCATGTAATTTAAATGATTTAGCATTATCACAAGATCTAGCGAGTGTTACGGAATCCTGTTCGGCGTGTCAATTTTCAGACGCGGAGCCATTTGGTTGTGCCTTATCCACTGATGTGGCCGGTCAACATTCCTGTGTCACTGGTCCTATTGCTATACGACTACGTTGTCAAGTAGAAAATATTGCCAATATTTGTCAACGACCTTCTGACTGTTCCTTTAATTATAATGGGGAAGTACGAAATCTTGCGCATGATACAACTGAGAATTTATACGTTACTTTTGGCTATTGGGCGACAATTGAGATAAGATGTGATGATGGTCAAGTAGTGTGTGCTACTGATGGTGAATGTGATAGTGAGGTATTGGCTTTATCTCCAGATCAAAATCAAGCAGACTCTTCTTGCGATGTATGTAATTTTCAAGCCGATCTATTCGGTTGTGCTGCTCCAATAGGCTCTACAGGTCAACACGCTTGTGTGACCGGTTCTCAGGAGCTACAAACCCAGTGTGTTGAAGACCCTACTGGTAGAGCTGTAAATTGTGAAGCGCCTGTGGGTTGCGAGTTTGATTTAAATGGAAATCAAATTCAAATGGAACATGATGCCACGCCACAAGACTTTGTAACATTTGGATTTTGGGATACGATTCAATTGAGATGCAATGATGGAACGGTACTTTGTGGGGCTGATGAAATTGAATGTGACTTGGAAGTCTTAGCATTAGCTCAAAACGTTGTTCAAGTAACGGATGGTTGTGCCGCATGTGTTTTTACAGACGCTAGTTTATATGGCTGCTCTGGTGCTGTTCAGAATGCCGAAACGTATGCTTGTACAGTGGGTAATCAAACGTTTAGTGAACGATG
>JBGCDF010000167.1:0-4233 GCA_045105095.1 Crocinitomicaceae bacterium
TCAAATGCTTCACCAGCCGCATCGTCGATGGTTGTTCCAATGATTTCCATATCGAGATGACCTCGAACCAAAACAATCTGTGTGTGTCCACCGGAAACCGTCAAACACAAAAATGGGAACGAAGGCTTCGGCTTATCGCCATCGTCAATGAAGTGAGCGAGCACGTGACCGTACATATGATTGACATCAATCAATGGAATATCGAGTGCAAGTGCCATCGATTTGGCAAATGAGGTTCCCACCACGAGAGACCCAAGTAAACCAGGACCTTTCGTAAAGGCGATTGCATCAATATCTTCGATGGAAATTCCCGCTTTTTTGATCGCGTCGTCGACAACGGGTACAATGTTCTGTAAATGCGCTCGACTAGCAAGCTCGGGAACAACTCCTCCGTATGACTCATGGACCTTTTGTCCTGCAATAAGATTACTCAAAATGGCGTTGTTTTTGAGTATAGATGCAGAAGTGTCGTCACAGGAGGACTCAATACCCAGTATTATGGTCTCTTTTTGGCTCACAATCCGTATTATTGCAAATGGATGGCAAAGCTACTGAAAATATTGGGAAGGTCATTGGGAATCATCTTGGAATGGTTGCTGGTTTTCGTGATATTTTTTGCTTTTCTGATTCGTACTTCACCTGTACAGACCTTTCTCGCTCAAAAGGCAACGAATTACCTGTCTAAGGAGTTGAATACGAAGGTGAAAGTAGAGAAAGTGGACATCGTCTTTTTTGACCAAGTGGCCCTTGATGGATTTATCATTTACGATCAAGACAAAGACACTCTTTTAGCGGCAAAGACGGTGTTCGCTACGTTGGACGATTACGATCTCTCAACCCTCAATTTCAAGGTGGGAAAAGTACGATTGGATGAAGCTTACGGTCACCTGAAAAAAGACGAAGACGGTGTAAGTAATCTCCAGTTCATTGTAGATTACTTCAAATCTGACAAACCACCATCTGAAAAAAAGTTGAGACTGGCTATCAATACAGTTGACCTTACGAATTCCCGATTTCGATTTGATGATGAGAGAAAAGAGTTCAAAGAGTTCGGAATTGACTTCGCTCATTTGGATGTTTCGAATGTGAACGGTAGTTTCAATGATATCAAGATCGCGGGGCCAGATATCAAAGCCAATATTGCGAATTTGACAGCGACGGAGAAATCAGGTCTTGATCTCAAAAGTTTTTCCAGTTCGGCAAGAGTTGGGAAAGATGGAATTTATCTAGCGAATGTTGATTTGGATGTGAACGAATCCGAAATTAACGCACCAAAATTCAACTTGATTTATTCTGGATACGATGACTTCACGCATTTCGTGGATAGTGTAAAATTCGATGGTGTGCTTACATCAAGTACTGTTTCGATGAAGGATGTTTCATTCTTCGCTCATGCACTTGAAGGGATGGATGAGATGGTTCGAATCAAAGGAGAAGTGAGCGACGTTGTGAATAGCTTAAAGATTCGAAACCTAGACCTCCGAGTTCGAGAAAAAACCCACCTTATTGCCCAGCGAGTGAACCTTCCTGATTTTAGTGATTTGGATAACCTCATATTTGATGAAAGTGTGAAGTATGCTTACGTCGATTTAAATGAAATCCAGAAGATTCGATTACCCAATTCGTCTAGTGATCAGTACTTAAAGCTTGATGATTATACCAACCGACTGGGGTATTTTGAAGCAGATGACCTGAAGATTGCAGGATTAAATGAGCAGTTCGTTGTTTCTTCAGACTTGGTGAAAACGCGATTGGGTTCCGCGAAACTGGATAATGGAATTCTCTTTGAGCAAAGAGAGAACTCTCTCGCTTTTAGTTCATCACCAAACAGTCCTTACGATTTCAAAGTAGAGCAATTCGACCTTGGATCTTTTCTGAATAATAAGGATTTGGGAATTGTTGATGGAACTTTCAGTGTCCGGGGTGAGGCCTTCTCGACCTCCAATATCGACTTCAATTCTATCACAGGAGATGTGAATCGATTTGACTTTATGCAGTATCCCTACAGCGGAATTGAGATCGTTGAAGGGGAATTTAAAAACGAACGCTTCGCAGGGAAAATTGATGTGATTGATGATAACCTGAAGATGAACTATTATGGTTTGATCGATTTTAAAGGGGATCCGAAGTTCGACTTTACCGCAAACATAGGCGAGGCTGTTTTGGATAGATTGAATTTGACAACGGCAAGAGCAGATTTACTCTCAACCTTTGAAGTGGAATTGATCGGAACGGACCCTGAACATCTCAAAGGAGAAATTTTAGTGGAAGGATTCCATTATTGCGAAGATGGAAGAGATTTACATATTCCTGAGCTAAAAATCGAAGTGGAGAGAGGGGTGATTGTGAATATGGATACACTGGATAAATTCACGCTAACGAGCAATGTGGCTGATGCCTCGATTATCGGTAAAGTGAATTTTGATCATCTAGTGGGCAATTTAGATTACCAGTTGAGCCGAATTTTACCGTCTCTATTCGGAAAAGAAGTATTGGCGGATAGAACCCATACCGAAGATCATTTCGATTTCAATTTGGAGGCACGTGACCCCGAAGATTTCTTGTCAATATTTGCGCCTGATTTGAGAATTTCCAAGAATACCTCTCTTTCTGGGCACTACTACGGAGAATCTTCGAATTTCTTGATGAAGATGAATTCAAAACATCTGACCTACAAGAATTATGAGTTCCGAGATATCAAAGTTGATCAACTACTCGATTCAAACAGCGTAATGACGAGCTGCGAGATCGATAAATTCATTTACAACGATAGTGTGACCTTCAATGATTTGTACTTCAAGACAGCTGGAGGAAGCGATTTACTGATATCCGATTTAGCCTGGGATGAAGGAACTCCTTATGCTTCGCACATTCGTTGGGAGACAGCCGTTCAAGACAAAGATCATTTCGATTTCTTGCTTGACCCTTCCTATTTCAATGTAAATCATGAAAGGTGGGAAATTGCCAATGAGTCCAGGATTCAAATCGCAATGGATACGATCAGCGTAGAAAAGCTGAAAATTGAAAATGGTAAACAGTATATTTCACTCGACGGAAAAATCTCGAATCAGGATAAACACCAACTGAATTATAGTTTGAATAAGATAGACCTGAGTCAACTGGACCCATTCCTGGGAGAAGGTGTGTATCTGCAAGGGCTTCTGAATTCCTGGGGGTATATTTCGAATCCATTTAATAATCTGGATTTCGCAGGCGACGCCCACGTAATGGGCTTTGAAGTCAACGAAAACGAGATCGGAGATATATTCGCGCATTCGGAATGGGATAAACCCAATAAGAGCGTAGTGCTCAACGGAGATTTGATGTACAAAACCTTCCGAACATTTGATTTTGAAGGGAATTACTACACGGAAGGTAAACGGAATGCTAGAGGTGAAATGAACTATCTGGACTTTAACCTGTTCTTCGAAAATACGGATATAGCCTTCACCAATTCCTTCATGGATCCTGATGTCGTAGACGAAATTGAAGGGGTGTTGAATGGTCGTCTTGCAATTCGCGGAACGCTCGATAAGCCGGAGGTAAAAGGACAAGTGAACCTTGATGACGCTAAGGCAAACGTCAAGTTACTTGGTGCTCGATTCGGTATTGAAGGTCCTATTTCCGTCGATAAGTATGGTTTCTATTGTGATGCCATTCCAATTTTTGATGAAGAAGGGAATGCAGGATCGATTATCGGAGCAGTTTATCACGATAATTTCCAAGGCTTCAACTTTGACATTCTTGTGGATATGGAGCAGGAGGGAATTCCTAAGGATCCGAAAAAACCGTGGATTAGAGATCCACTGGATCGCTTCCTAGTGATGAATTCACAGTACTCACCAGAATCACTCTATTACGGAAAAGCATATGCAACAGGAGTTGCCAATATCTCTGGATATTCTGACAATCTTTCCATCGTTGTGGATTTGAAAACGGAGAAAGGAACAGACATTAAATTCCCGATGTACGGGGCAGGAGAAATTGATGAAGAATATGACTTCATCACGTTTACGCAAGATTCAAGTTCGCTGAACGGAGAGAGAGAGCGTAAAATTGATTTTACAGGGGTCGATTTAGATTTGCATTTTGATGTTACCGACGATGCAGACTTACAAATCATCTTCAATGAAGAATTGGGAGATATTATCTCGGCGAAAGGATATGGAAACATGGCGATTAAGCTAGATAACCTCGGAGATATCGAAATGAAAGGAACGTATACCATCACTG
>JBGCDF010000168.1:0-5506 GCA_045105095.1 Crocinitomicaceae bacterium
GTGTAAGGAGGGGTTTGCGCTTTTGCTGAAAACGTAAAAGCCAGTATAAGTAGAATAGTAAAGCTCGCTTGTGTTAGTGTTTTCATAATAATTAATTTATTGTTTATTGGTTAGTGCTTTTTACTCAAAGAAATCTAATCAAGGTTCATCACATAAAATCAAAAAGCGGCCCTAAAAAGGAACTGACTCTCAATTTAGTTAAAGAAAAAGATCTAAGGACGTCTCAATCGTTCCTCTGTTTTCATTTCTTCCTTTTTAATCTGAGTATCGATCAACTCTTGGAAGCCTCCACCCTGATTTTCAGGAACAGGATCTCCACAAATTGTCTGCACCTCATTTGTTTCAATGGGGTCATTTTTATCAAAGTAAATCGCCGAAACAGCCATAGTTGCCGGACCGAATACGTAGTTACTCTTCACCAAAATATCGAACTCTACCTGATCGCGGGATAACTCCAAGTTCGTAAGATTTGGATCATTCACTGATTCAAGGCGCAAATCATGCATTTCGAAGATAATTCGACGGTTTGTCTTATCAATATGGTAAATACCTCCTGCTCCAGGATCATGAGAGTTCACAATTGTTCCTGCACTGTGAGTTGAATAAAAATCAGGGAATTCAATACCCGAAATTCTATCCATATCCACTTTATTATCCAGTTGACATACTACTCGAACGTAGCTTGTTGGTCCAGTTCCTTCGTTTTGAAACTTCACCGTATAGTGAATCTTACCGTTTCGATAATCGCACTCATTTTGTGCATCCGAACTCTCCAACATCATATTTGGATCGTGAGAATGCGCAACATTTGCACTAAGTGAATAGTAGTCAATCCCCATTTGATTGGTATGCTCCTGAGCTCTTCCTTTATATAAATCAACGCGTAATTCAAGCAGGTCTTCTTCATTCTGAAGAATATCTACTGGAATCAAAATGGATCTCTCCTTACCTGGAAATAGGTTCTCAAATGTGCATTCGTTTCTGTTTGGATCCCATCTCTCTCCATTTGACAAGAAATGAGGATGATCGCTTAATACGCCATTTGCCACTCTTGCGTGTGGTCCAAGTTCGAATTTCAAGCTTCCATTTATAGGACGAGCACCCGAGTTCCCGTAACTCACAATTAAATACATCACGTCACCGATTACCGCATTTCGATAGTTTTGAACATAGATGTCATTTCCAGGAGAAAGTACTTGTCGAGGACTTGAATTTCCAACATCTGTTAGAAATGTATACGTTAATGGCGGTGGGCCACCTGTGCCGTAGTTTTCAGTGGTGATGTCCGTCATTTTGACCACGGGGAAGCTAGGATTTCCTTTTGTACTTTCATGGACATGTTGGGGCACATCAACGAATGTAAAACTGTTATCGCCACTCCACCACAAGTGCGAGAAATACGCACCATTCTGACTTGGAGTTAGCGGAACGACCTCATATTCGTTCACACCATTTCCTTGATCAGTATGATTGATCGTATTCACATTTTGAGGAGTGGTTGTTTGAGAAAAAGCTGTATTTGAAATAGTTAAAAATGCAAAACAACTTAAGCCATAAATTAGAGAATGTTTCATAGAATTTTTTGGATGTTGGTTATGTTTTGCGAAGATAACATAACCAATAGATGAGATTATTTTCAGATCAATGAAATTTTCATACCTTCGATTTCGTTGATTTTATGCTTAATACATACTCGAAGTGCTACAAATACTACGTATATCAGATTCTAAAATTGTTGAATACCTTCAGGAAGGAGGTAGAAAGGAGTCCCGCGCCATTCAACAATTGCTCGATCAAAACCGATCGAAGATTTCATCGTACGTCCTAAAGAATAGTGGAAATTCATCAGATGCAGAAACAATCCTTGTCGAGGGAGTTACTGAATTGGTTTTCAATATTCGAAAAGATAAATTTCGTGGAGATAGCACATTGAGTACCTATTTGTTCGCCATTTGCAGGAGCGTGTGGTTAAAATCTCTCAAAAAGAACAAACGTTATGCGGATGATGACGAAATTGTTTTGATGGAAGATACGGCAGATTCTCCTCTGCAATTATTCAATGAACAACAAATCAAGGCGGAAGTTTCCTATTTACTCTCTAGCGTTGGTGAAGCATGTAAGAAGGTATTGGAAATGTGGTCGCAGCATTATTCGATGCAAGATATTTCCGTTCAATTGGGATACAAAAATTCCCAGATAGCGATGAATAAGAAGAATCGCTGTCTGACCAAATTGAAGGAGGTTGTAAAGGATAACGCATCACACCGAGAGCTATTATTGAGTTACTTAAATTGAATCCAATGGAAGAACGCACAGCAAAAATTGACGCCTACCTCTCCGATTCAATGACATCGGAAGAGAGAAAAGCATTTGAACAAATGCTCGCAACCGATGCCGAATTAAAAAAGGAGGTGGAACTCCAACGAAAAACCTTCAACTTACTCGAAGCGGCAGCTTTCATTGAGACGAAAGATAAAATTCGAGCCATGAATGAGCGAAGCTCGGGAGGATCTTCCTTTGGTGGAACACTATTAAAAGTTGCCGCGGTGATTCTGGTATTATTGATTCCGACGTATTTTATCTTGAATAACCAATTCAATGACGAGCATCTCTTCGCAGATTACGCTGAACCATATCCTGATCGTATCACTACGATGGGATCGTCAGAGGACGAAGAATTAAGCAAGGCCATGTCTACGTACAACAAAGAAGATTATGAGAACGCTGCGAAACTTTTTAAAGCCATTCGAATAAACGGAACCACCAATGAAAATGTCATTCTGTATGAAGCGGTTTCATTAACCTATTCCGATCAAGCCAAAGAAGCAGTCAAACTATTGTCGATTTCTGTAAAAAATGAACCCGACAATCAGATTTCTCTCGATTGGCAATTGATTCTATCCCTATTGGCGAACAACGAAGGAGATAAAGCGAAAACGAACCTTGAAGAATTCCTAAAACACAACAACGGATATCAGCAAGAAAAGGCTGAGGCTCTTTTGAAAGATTTAAACAGAATCTGGAGATAAGCGCAAGACTAGCGCAGCAAGTTGACGTGTCCTACATGAATGGATTCTTCGCCCTGCAAGTCAACGATCGTTGCTTTCCACGTGTATGTTCCATCCTGACAAGGTGCTCCTTTGAAACTTCCATCCCATGTATCATCAAGATTCTCTAGTGTATGGATGAGTTCACCCCAACGGTTGAAAATCTCCATTCTAAAACCTGCAATGTTTCCTCCCTGAGCGAAGAATACATCGTTGATATTTAAGGGATCATCACCTGGAGTAAAGGTATTCGGCACGTACAGAATCGGATCGTAGAAGATGTTCACTGTATCAGCAGAAATACATCCATTAATATCCGTGTAAGTTACCGTATACGTGTAATTCTGATCTGGATTAGCAATTGGATCGGTACACACCACACAACTCAAATACTCGGTCGGAGACCAAACATACGTTCCAATCGTACTGCTTGTCGCTCCAAGTTGAACGTTGTCACCAAGGAAAGCATACACATCTGGTACAGTCTGAATAAACGCGAGTGGAAATAGATCCACAAAGACCGAATCGGTAGCTGTACAACCGAACTCATCTGTTCCTGTTACGTAATACATTGTTGGAGCACTTGGCGCAGCCACAACAAGCGACGTCGTAGAATTGATCAAAGACGACGTTGGTGTCCATGAATAGTTCAAAGCACCTTGCGCCCACATCGTAGCCACTTGTCCAGGACAAATAATCGTATCGTTTCCAGCCGTAATAGATGGTTCAATAATACTTGCAAACACACTATCTCTCACTTCACCACACGCATTCACAAAATCACAATAGTAATACATATTGGTAATCGGTGAGATGGTGACACTCGGTCCGACAATCGGTGAAATGGTAGGATGAGCATCCCAGAAATAGGTATCTGCACCTGCAACAGTCAAATCCAAGGAGCTTCCTTCACAGAGCAAAACGGTATCGGGGATAACTGGAATCGGAGGCGTAAAGTATACATCGATATCTACTGTTTCCGTTAGAACGCAGTTGTTCGCCGTTGTAACCGTCACTGTATAGCTCACCGAATTAGATGGATTACTAACTGGATTCGGGCTTGTTGGATTATCCAAATACGTTGGCGGACTCCAGACATAATCAACTCCACCTGTAGCAAAGAGGCTCACATCATTGCCGATACAAATACTTGTATCACTGGAGGCCGTGACATTTCCGAGAAATACTTCAAGGGTAACGTCCACAGTATCTATTCCACATGTATCAGAGATAATCACTTGGAATGTTGTAGTTTGATCAACGGTTGCTGTTGGGTTGAAGATATTCGGATCATCCAAGAACTGTGCTGGCGTCCATTCATAATTCGATCCTCCAAAGGCCTCGAACTGGAAAGATTCTCCCGGACATATCGGCCCAGGTGGTTGAACAACTCCACCTTGGAAATCTCCAATTTCAACAATAAATTCCGTGGAATCGGGTGAGAAACATCCGTTCGTATCTGAAACCACTAGTGTTACCGTATATGTTCCTGGTCCAGAATAGAAGTGAACAGGATTTACATCTGTAGAGGTGTTGCCATCACCAAAATTCCAAAAGAACGCATTTCCGTTCGAACTGTTATTACTGAAAATAACAGGGTCGGGAAGGCATACAAGTGGAGTTGGATTGGAAATCACTGCTTCAATGGTACTCAACTCAAACTTGAAAGCTGCCAGATTACAATTGTTACTCGGATTTGAAGGAGACCAAACTCCTGGAGTAGTCGTGAAACCATTTGTTGCAGACCCACAGGATCCACAAACCGCATGATAAATTCTACCCGATTTATCGAAACGACTGGTTCCTCCATCTACGTGGTTATTACTACTAACCACACCTCCCATGTACGTTCCATATTTCAAAAATGAAGCATCTTGATCCAGCACCGCAATGTAGAAATTACTTCCATTCGTTGCTCCTTGGAAAGCATCAGGCGTTACTGGAAATCCATTACTCGTCGAGTTCAACGCTTGAGAACCAGCAATCGTATTGAGATAGCCTCCCCATCCGGAAAGGTAAATATCGTAACAGTCAGAAATTAGGAAAGCCGTTGGTGAAATTTCTACATTTCCAGTTCCTGCACCAATCATTGTTGTCCAATCGATCGTCATTAAATCAGTGCTGTACTTTCGAATGTACTGTCCTGAATTTGGGTTTCCGTAACATCCTGGTGTGATTGCCCAAGCAGTTTCAGTTTGCCCCAAAACATATACTTTGTCATCAATATCACATTGAACAAAATAGGCTTGATCGTATTCATTCAGTCCCATGTAGGTTCCAGATATTGTGGCCCCTGTGTTTCCGTTTAATCTGGCGAGGTATCCATCCGATATTCCACCATCGTAAGAAAGGTCAAATCCAGTTGGGAAATTCATATTGAACGATGCAGTACCACCCGCAACGTATACATCTCCAGTACTTGAAAGTTGTAATGAATTACCCGTATCCTCTCCCGAGCC
>JBGCDF010000169.1:0-3957 GCA_045105095.1 Crocinitomicaceae bacterium
CAATCAGGCCGTACTTCTTGTTTTTGAGCAGATAACATGATGATACTCTCATGAATGCAAGGCCTGTGTAGCAGTTTATCCAGCCTTGTTAGAAATGAGAGTATCATCATAGATTCGCGTATGAAAAATACAAAGAAGGTTGAAGCAGATAGAACCAAAGGATTGAACCTTGAATATTATTGACTTAGATTACTTTTCATAGTTCGATGTTCTTTGCAATCAGGCCGTACTTCTTGTTTTTGAGCAGATAACATGATGATACTCTCATGAATGCAAGGCCTGCGCAGCAGTTCATCCAGCCTTGTCAGAAATGAGAGTCTCATCATAGATTCGCGTATAAGAAATCCAAGAAGGATGAGACAGATAAGGCCAAAATTAACAATCCAACACCGCCAAGAAGAAGCGCTAGCTTCTGAAGACCGAACGTTAGTGAAGGGAGCAAAAGACACTCAGTGAATCGAACAATCCAACAATCGAACAATCAGACAATCCAATAATCCAACTAATTCTACTAACTCATCAAGTTCATCTGCTTCAAATTCTCAATGCGATTTCGAGCTAAGAAATCATCGATCGTTTCGAAATGTTCAATTACGCGCTGATCTTTGAATTCGAATACTTTCTCCGACAAACCTTGCAAGAAATCTCTATCGTGTGATACAAGGATCAACGTTCCATCAAAATTCTTAAGTGCTTCCTTTAACACATCTTTTGATTTCAAATCCAAATGATTGGTTGGCTCATCAAGAATAAGCACGTTAACAGGTTCTAGAAGTAGTTTAACCATGGCCAATCGTGTTCTCTCTCCACCAGAAAGAAACCCTACTTTTTTATCAACATCATCTCCTCGGAACATGAATCCGCCAAGAATGTTGTTGATTTGCTTTCTGATTTCGCCTTGAGCAACCTGATCAACCGTTTGGAATACAGTTAGATCATCATCTAAAAGAGATGCCTGATTCTGAGCAAAATATCCAACCTTAGCATTATGACCAAGTTCGCAGCTACCGTTGAAATCAATTTCTCCCATAATCGCTTTGATCATTGTCGATTTTCCTTCACCATTTCTTCCAACGAAGGATACTTTTTCGCCTCTGGAGATGGACATGTTGGCATCTTTGAATACAACATGATCACCATATCGTTTACTTAAATCCTTCGCAATTACAGGGTAATCACCCGAACGTTTGGAAGGAGGGAAGCGCAATCTTAACGCTGAATTATCAATTTCATCAATCTCAATGATGTCTAATTTCTCCAACATCTTAATACGCGAGTTCACCTGGTTCGTTTTCGAATAAGTTCCTTTGAAACGATCAATGAATAATTGGTTGTCAGCAATGAATTTTTGCTGCTCATTGTATGATTTTACTTGACTAAGACGACGTTCTTCGCGCAACTGTAAATAATGGGTGTACTTCGCTTTATAATCGTAAATGCGGCCCATGGTGACCTCAATTGTTCTGTTGGTCACATTGTCAATGAATGCCCTATCGTGCGAAATGACAATCACCGCTTTGGCCTTATTGATCAAGAAATCTTCCAACCAGATCACAGATTCGATATCAATATGGTTGGTCGGCTCATCAAGTAAAACCAAATCAGGTTTTTGAAGGAGAATCTTACCCAGTTCAATTCGCATTCTCCAACCACCACTGAATTCGCTAGTTTGTCTGGTGAAATCCGATCGTTTAAATCCGAGGCCCAAAAGCGTTTTTTCTACTTCCGCATCGTAGTTGACTTCCTCGATTGAATAGAATTTCTCACCGATCTCAGAAACACGCTCGATAATTTTCATGTATTCGTCCGACTCGTAGTCCGTTCTCGTTTCAAGTTGCTTATTCAAGGAATCCATCTCATCACGCATTTGAAACACCTGTCCAAATGCTTTGGATGCTTCTTCAAAAACAGTACAGTCGTCTTCTGTCAATAGATGTTGAGGCAAATAGGCGATCACAGTATCTTTGGGAGCTTGAACGCTACCATGGTTGGCACTTTGTACACCAGCAATGATCTTCATCATTGTCGATTTTCCGGCACCATTTTTTCCCATTAAGGCAATCTTATCGTTCTCATTAATTGAAAAAGAAACATCACTAAAAAGTGTCGCACCACTAAACTCTACACCAACGCCGTTAACTGAGATCATACTTTGATTTTAAAGGCGCAAAATTAAGGAAAGTAGTGGATTGAGAATAGAACTATGCGATCAACTTTGATCTTTCAATTTATTTCGCAATTCCAGAATCTCTGAGTAAACTTTTTGAGCATCTTTTATCTTATATAAACGCGAACTTGAAGGTAAAATAGAAGTGATATTTTTAGTTGCTTTTCGGCTGATAAAGGCCTTCATGGTCATAAATTCAATGGTTCCAGTTCCGTCATCATGTTCGATGAGGTCAATAGTGTCAAATTCTTTTAGGAGAAAGGAATTTGTTATTGAACCATTGAAGCCAACCTTCATTAGAACACGTTCATTACTCAACCCATAAACAGTATTAGATCGAACTATACGATCAAAAAAGAAACGACCAAAAAGCAAGTACAATCCAACCAATGCAAACGGAATTCCAAACAAGGCGAAAATGAAACTCGACTCAAGCGCAGCGTAAATCCAAAAAGTAACAAACGCACACCAGATCACACTAAAAGGAATAATGACTTTGTCTTCCGAATTAAATTGAAATCCTCTTTTAGGAACTCCCGCCCAAATAAGCCGTTCATTTCGATTGAGTTCGGACGTAAGTTGATCTTTTAAGTGTTGCTCGATATACAACATGAACGGTGCTAAATTTTCTGATAAAAATAAAGATTTTAATTGAATTAATTATTGACGTTTAGCGCAATACAACTGGGCGCGCACAGCATCTTTTGAACTTTTTATTTTATCTTAATTTGCTTACTTTTGCATGCCCATTTTCGGCTAAGAAATAAGATCATTTATGGAACAAATTGCACCTTATATCCCTACAAACAAAGTTCGAATCGTAACTGCGGCCTCGCTATTTGATGGTCACGATGCAGCAATCAACATCATGCGTAGAATCATTCAGTCAACTGGTTGTGAAGTAATTCACCTAGGACATGATCGCTCTGTTGAGGAAGTTGTAAACTGCGCTATTCAGGAAGATGTTCAAGCAATTGCAATGACATCATATCAGGGAGGTCACAATGAGTACTTCAAGTACATGTATGACTTGTTAAAGGAAAAAGGTGCAGAACACATCAAAATCTTCGGTGGAGGTGGAGGAACAATTCTTCCATCTGAAATTGCGGAGCTTCAGGAGTACGGAATTGAGCGTATTTATCACCCAGATGATGGTCGTGAACTTGGTTTGCAAGGGATGATCAATGATCTCGTTAAACGTTGTGACTTTCCAGTTGGAAAAGACCTTTCGGACGAGCTTGATCACTTAAAAAGTAAAAACGATGCAAAAATTGCACGTATAATTTCTGCGGCAGAGAACTTTGCAGATGAAGCGAAAGATATTTTATTGAAAGCAAACGAAATGGCAGATGCTGTTTCAGTTCCTGTTTTGGGAATTACAGGTACAGGTGGTGCAGGTAAATCGTCTTTAGTGGATGAATTAGTCCGCCGTTTCTTAATTGATTTCAAAGACAAACGAATTGCAGTGGTATCGGTAGATCCATCAAAGCGTAAGACGGGTGGAGCATTACTGGGTGATAGAATTCGAATGAATTCGATTAACAATGAGCGCGTGTACATGCGTTCGTTGGCAACTCGTCAATCGAACCTAGCTTTATCCAAGCATGTGGCCGAAGCAATTTCTATTTTGAAGGCAGCGGAGTTTGATCTAATCATCCTCGAAACGTCTGGAATTGGACAATCTGATACGGAGATTTTAGACCACTCGGATATGTCATTGTATGTGATGACGCCGGAGTATGGTGCAGCAACGCAGCTGGAGAAAATCGATATGCTTGATTTCGCTGATG
>JBGCDF010000170.1:0-2811 GCA_045105095.1 Crocinitomicaceae bacterium
TTTTTCTTTTTTTTGGTATAGCGCCGTACTTTCGGTTCCGCCCGAATAGGCAAACACGTTCCCTATTCCACAATAATGGGCCATAGCTTGCGCCCACACCTGAGATAGATGGCTCCTACGCGAATTGTGTGTACAAATAAAGTTGAGACGTATGGCATTGCCCGCGTTTACTTTGGTTCGAATGTAATCGACCAAAGGCTGCAGAATATCTCTGCGATTTTGGGATACCGCATCTATGTCAATCTTAGATACGAGATTATCCAGTTGAGGAAATAAGGCCATTCAGAATAGCAATATTAGATAAAAAATTTAACAACAACCGTCACCTGGAGTGCAGCCTCTTAGGCGCTCGTCGTAACTGCTATCGACGATTAAAGAGGAGATTTAAGAGATGAGGGAAAATAAGGACCAAAAGCGATGACGAGGATGTTTTGAGACGTGGGGAATATGCGATAATGAAGCCACCTTCCCTAAGAATTTCATCACCTGTCAAAAACCCTATGAATGGTGGTAAGAAGATTTCTCTGTCATCAAAGATACTTTGAAAACTTTCAAATCAGACTCATTGGGATTTTCCTTAATTAGTGTTCATAGAATTCGAGATGTTATCCATATACAAACCTATCTGCTTTGAAGAATTTCATAGCAAAGGAAGATTAATCCATAGTTCATCAAGTATTGAGATTGGGATCAGCATTGATTAAGAGCAATTCAGGTCGAATTTACTCTTACCGCTACGTTTCAAAAATGAAAAGCGTCAATACTTGACTACAATAACTGACTGTGCCGAGAGGTTGCTTTGGCTAAGCCTTATCAGGTAAACTCCCGAAGGATTTGGCAGTGTGACTTCCAGCCTTCTTAAATCTGAAATCCTTTCCGTTTTGATTAAGCGTCCCGCCATATCGAATACACGGTAATACTCCCATTCCGCGTTTTCTTCAAATTCGAAAAAGACCTGACCTGAACTCGGATTGGGGTAATAAGTAAAGGAACCACGGCGATTTTCATTTACATTTTGAACATCGCCAGGATCGGGAGTAAAACAGTACCCGCATTTGGGATCAAACCTGAGAAGCGTCCCGAATGTGTGTCCCAAGCCTTGGGAGTTTGATATGGTGGTACCAAATTGTTCGTATACTTCTCCCTCAATCCCCGAAATAGATTGGTTCTGTGATAAATACAATTCTCCATTTTTCCCGACTACTAAATTCTCGTCGTTGTTGGAGTACATCGTTGTGGGTAGAGTATCGCTTACGCATAATTTATTCAGAACTCCTTCGGTGCTGTATTCTGCTACAAAATAGGCATTTATCGACATGGGTAGTTCTAAAATTGATCCGTCTGAGCTCGTGAAATGACCTTGAAAAAAGCTGAAATCATTAATTCCTCTGCCCATAACTATCGGTTCATTATTTCGAAAAGCCATAGCGAGCCCTCCTGAACCTGAAAGCGAATAGGTATGCCCCTCAATCCATTCGCATATTCCTTCTGCATTTATTTTAGCAACAAAATAATCTCCAAATTCTGCTTCGGTAATTGTACCGTTGGAGTTAACAAAAACAAAAGACTCCTCTTCATCAAGTAAGAAATAGCTATTTGATCCGGTTACATATGTATTTCCTTGTAGATCAGTTATTCCATCACGAATTTCTCCTCTTGATCCAACCGATTCAGTATTGGTTTCGCAATGAAGACCCCATTGGTAAACCCCTGTGCTATCATATTTTAGAACAAATCCTTTCTTACCTTCCTGTCCTGGAAGAAGGTTATCAACTACGGCCTCTTCTTCTCCTGTGGTTGAATAAAGGGTTAAGGAATATTCAAAGTTTCCGATTACATAAACATTTTCATTTTCGTCAAAGTTGATTCGTTGAATCTCCCCTCCGTTGGTGTTGTCATTATCCATCTCTACTTCCCAAAGTACTTCGCCTTCAGGGCTCATCTTCATTATTTTGTCCGTGGCAATAATGCCTGTCATGGTTGACGTTAAAACAGTGTCGGTCTCATTAAAAATCATCATCCCGCTTTCTACATCCCCACCCTCATAGTGAAGATTCAGGTAGAGATTATTGGAAGGATCAACAGATAGTCCATCCGCCCGAAAATCGGCAATGGAGTAACTCCATATGAGCTTACCTCGGGAGTCTAGCTTCAAAAGGTAATGACGCCATTTTGACTTTATGCGATTGTTTGCATTATCTCGAATGTAACGCTGAAAATCTTCTTCGGTTTCAATAGCCACTCCCCCGACATATATGTTCCCTTCGTGATCTTCCACTGTCGAACTCATGTATGCATACCTCTGGGGATCTACCTCATTTTCACTGTGCAAGGCCCACTTGAGCACACCACTGGAATCTGTTTTGGATAAGAATCCTCCCCGACCTTCTAGCGTAAACTCGCTCCCATATCTGCTCGGAAAAGTCAAATCCGAATACGTCCCGCAGGTGAGCAGGCCATTATTGGCAAGAGCCAGATCAGCTATATCAGGAACATAAAATCCCGACCACACCTGGTCCACATCAAAATTCGCATTTATCCAGCAAGAGTCGATCTCTGGCAGAGGCATAAAGATCTCAGGCCCTGGTTTTGCGATAGAGTCGTAGCAATTATTTTCTGACCAACAGACAAGTTTGACCCAAGTTGGACCAAAGTCTGTGAAATTATTTTCTAGCTCGGGAACGGTGCTTTCAGCAATAGCTGAACCCTCGCTGAACGTCCATTCAAAGTGACTAGCATCTGTCGTCGTCTGATAAAAATTGACTACTTCGTCAGGAGAGGCATTAATGAGGTCAAAATGAAAGTCGGCAG
>JBGCDF010000171.1:0-10543 GCA_045105095.1 Crocinitomicaceae bacterium
CTGATCGTAGAAAAATAAGCGCAAAGGGCATTTTTGAACACTTTTTGTGCCCAATCAAAAAGTGTTGAACTTTATTTCGAAGAGAGAATACCATAAATAAATCGAATGTCGTATTCAGAATGACACATTCATTTCTCCACAAGTTTTAACATTGACCCCTATTTAATTCTCCCTAAAAGATCACTCAGTACAACTTTCAACTGTACTCATCCGTCTTTTTAATACGAAATGAAAGTTGCATATACTTTGAATAGTGATCAAATTTTGCAAACTTCATACTCCACTATAGGACAATGACAAAAACACTACTACCCCTTCCGAATTGGCAACTTTGCATACTTGTTGCGCTTCTTTTTTCATCTTTCAACACAGTCGCACAGTACGACACGGTTCATTACATACCTCCGTTTTATGCTCGTTCTGGTGATGCAGCCAACTTAGGAGACCATTTCTTGTTCCTCTCTACAAACAGCGTCGCGCCTATTGATGTGACCGTTGTGGAGGCCGACGGAACACCTATTGCAGTTGCTACCATTTCCGTGATACAGGAGGCTGAAATAAATTTGGGCTCTATGTACGCAGCCACGGGCATAGTTGACCAATCAGGTATTAACACTGTACTTCCAAATGAAGGAATTATTTGTACTTCTCCTGAGCCCTTCTTTGCAAATATCCGACATTCGGCGGGTTCTCAGGGTACTTCACTCACCAGTAAGGGATCATGGGCTAAAGGCACACGCTTCCGATCGGGCCATCTTTTCACTCAATTATCGGGTGGTGGTGACGGGCCTCTGAAAACACATATCATCAGCATTATGGCGATGGAAGATAATACCACCGTCACTTTTTCTGATTTCAAACCTGGGGTTATTTTCAATGGCACACCTGTAACTGGAAACACCACAGATGATATTACTATCACACTTGATCAATACGAATCATACATCATAGGAGCTCATTTAGATGAAATATCTGCAACAGGAAACGATACCTTAGTAAACGGAGTTCTGGTTGAGTCGGATCTTCCTATTGTCATGAATACAGGTTCATGGTGCGGAGGTTCGAACATACCGAGTGCCGCCGCCTCAAGAGATATTGGCTTGGATCAGATCGTTCCTACTTCCCTGCTAGGAACAGAATATATAGTAGTGAAGCGCTATTCTTTTGTAGAAGAAGAATGTGAACGAGTAACGGTGATTGCGGACAGTGACAACACTGACATTTTCCTGAATGGAAGTGCTACACCAATAACAACATTGAATGCCGGAGAGTTTTACATTTTCTCAGCAGCAAGTTATGATGCGAACGACATCATGTACATCGAATCAAGTTCTGAAATCTACGTGTATCAATCTACCAACGGATCTGCAACGGTTTCTCATGCTCAAGGTCTGAATTTCATTCCTCCTTTAGGCTGTTCAGGAATCAAAGAAGTGACCGTTCCTACGATCGATTCATTTAATGGACTACCTGCGGGAATTGACATCATTGGAAAAGTCGGTGCTACAATTCTGGTGGATGGGGCTCCGATTGCTGTTGCTCCCCTACCAGTCACGGGAAATACCGACTGGGAAGTGTACAAGCTCACCAACATGACTGGAACCGTGAACTTTTGGAGTGACGATAACATCAATGTTGCCATGATTGCCAATTCTGGTGCGCGTGGAGCGGCCGGATACTTTTCGGGATTCAGCAAGTTTGAAGCAGAAATTCAAGCGTTTTCTACTTCGGGAGATAGTTTGATCGTTGAAGGATGTAGATCTGGACAGTTCATTTTAACGAAGCCCGACGATCAACTGAATCAAGATGTCGTATTCTATTTAACAGTTTCTGGAATTGCTCAGAACGGAATTGATTATACGAATGTACCTGATAGTCTTTTGATTCCAGCAGGAACAATTGAAGACACCTTATTCATCGATCCAATTGTCGACGGATTTACGGAGCCATTTGAGGACATTATCATCTCAATCGTTAACAATAACGAATGTGGTGATACTATTTCGATTACCGATACCTTGTACATTCAAGATTATCAATACATGCAAATCACAGGACTTGCCGAAGACCAATTAATTTGCACGCAGGCTGGTGAGTATGCAGATTTATTTGTGGAAGTTGTAAATGGAATCGACCCTTATACCTACCAATGGAAACCAGATTTGGGTAACGTCCCAACCGCGCAAGTTTCACCGAATTACATTCAACCCTATACGGTAGAGATTACAGACGTCTGCGGAGAAACCATCATTTCCGATACTATTTGGGTGCACAATCACTGTCTGCCCGTCACGCCCAACGTGATTACCGTAAACGACGATGGAATTAATGAGTTTTTTATTGTTAGAAATCTCGACCAATATCCAGGCTCACAACTCATAGTTATGAACCGCTGGGGAAATATTGTCTATCAAAATGATGATTACGATAATTCATGGAATGCAACAGGGTTGATCGACGGAGTGTACTTCTATCGCTTAACCGTTAATTATGATACAGAAATAGGCATCCCCTATTTTGAAACTGGCAATGTCTTAGAAGGATTTGTTCACGTTGTTCGCTAAGAAATGTAGTTAGATCTTTCTGAAATTTAACATAACATAATCGCACTCCATCTTTTGCTTCAACCAGCGACGTATTCCATCTTTTTCGTCATCCGAAACATCAGCATCTATTGTAAAGAACACGGTTGGAATAGTCGATTCTTGCTCATCATTATCAATGGAAAAGTAAGCCGAATGCGTAACTGAACATCCTTTAATTTGAGGAAGAATAGCATTGATTTCCTTCAAAAGGCCCTTTCCGAGGCTAGGTGGTGTCGATAAGCTATCAATCTTTTCCTGATTGAATTGAATGGTTTCCAAGAGGCTTACTACCTCTGTCTGTAATCGTTCGATTTGCTTTTTATTATCGCGATCTGATTCAACAAGATCCGATTGAAACCCTTGTTCGATAATGATTTCAGCTTCAGTAAGCCCCATATCTTTGGCCTTCATGCGCAACCTCTTATGCGACTCTTTGTCAATCTCATTACCGACATAAGCCAATTTGATTGTGCGTAAATCACCATTAATTTCATCATTCAACAGGTATTTTCCTTCCCAATGATCAATCTGACTCACAAAAGCATCGGCCAACTTAATGAACTTCTCCTTTCGAACCAGTGTAATCCCCAAATAAACACTAGGAATTACCGTCAGTAAAATGACAATTCCTACTACGATATTGGTATTCTTGATCTCGCGAGAGAGTAAAAAACTCCGTTTCGGTAATCTCAGTAACTGTGAGACCAGCATCGCCGAAAGCGCAATAAACACTGAGTTAATTAAGAACAAGTACATTGCACCAAGGAAGTAATTCATATTTCCTTCGGCCAAACCAAAACCAGCTGTACACAATGGAGGCATCAAAGCAGTAGCAATTGCCACCCCTGGAATCACATTTCCTTTGTTTTTACTGCAAATAGCGACAATTCCTGCCAATCCACCGAACATAGCAATGAACACGTCATAAATTGTTGGACTAGTTCGAGATAATAGCTCCGAATGCTCTGCATGAATCGGAGAGATTAGGAAATATAGCGTCGAGGCAGCTAATCCACCAAGAACAGCAAACCCAAAGTTTTTCAGCGAACGTTTGAATAAATCAAAGTTGTACGTCGCAACACTGTAACCAACCCCATTGATCGGTCCCATTAATGGCGAAATCAACATGGCTCCAATTACAACGGCTGGAGAATTCATGTTCAGACCAACCGATGCAATAAAAATGGCAAAAATCAGAATCCAGAAGTTCGTTCCACGGAATATGATCGCCTTTTCAATCGATTCGTGAATCAACTGCGTATCCTCCTTCTCATACGATAAACGCATAAAATTGAAGAGTTTCTTAATCCAATCGTATCCTTCTTCTAGCTGTGAACTCATGCTTTTACATTCTTTCTGGTACGTTAACTCCAAGTAACTGCATAGCTGAAGCAATTACTTTAGCGACATTCTCACTTAAGAGTAGTCGCATTGAACGAAGTTGTGCATTTTCTTCTTTCAAAATTGTTACACTTTGGTAAAAGTGATTGTATTGCTTAACCAACTCATATGTGTAGTTTGCAAGCAGAGCTGGCGAGTGATTTGCACCTGCTTCTCTTACCACATTTTTAAACTCTACCAACTGTTTCACAATTGACTTTTCTTCCGACAAGAATGCCGTTACTCCTTCCAAAGATCCTACATCTTCTGATTTTCCCAGTAAGGATTTAATACGTGCGTGCGCATACTGGATAAACGGTCCTGTGTTTCCGTTCAGTTCAATTGATTCATTTGGATTGAAGACCAATTTCTTTCTTGGATCCACTTTGAGTAAGTAATATTTCAATCCACCAAGTCCAATCAACTCGTAAAGGCTTTGCTTTTCATCATCACTCATACCATCGATGTGACCACGTTCTTGTGTCATCTCTTTGGCCTGATCAACAATCGATTCCATCAAATCATCGGCATCGACAACTGTTCCCTCGCGAGACTTCATTCTCCCCATTCCTTCAGGAAGTTCCACCATTCCATACGAAAGGTGATGACAATTATCTGCCCATGAATATCCCAATTTTTGAAGAATCAGAAACAACACTTTGAAGTGGTAATCTTGCTCATTACCCACCGTATAGATGATTCCATCAAGATCAGGATAATCCTTGAAACGATCCACAGCGGTTCCAACGTCTTGCGTCATATAAACTGCAGTTCCATCTGATCGAAGTACCAATTTCTCATCCAGTCCATCTTCAGTAAGATCAATCCAAACAGAGCCATCATCTTTCTTAAAGAAAACACCCTTTGAAAGTCCCTCCGCAACGAGGTCTTTTCCAATTAAGAACGTATCTGATTCGTAATATAACTTATCGAAATCAACGCCCATCATCTCGTAGGTTTTCTCAAAACCTGCGTACACCCAACCGTTCATGGTTGTCCAAAGTAGATATACTTGTGGATCTCTTCCTTCCCATTTGATAAGCATTTCTTTAGCATCGTTCAATAGAGCAGTCTGATTCTTCGCAATCTCCTTGATCTTACCATCAATTCCTTTGATCGCTTTCTCATCTTTTCCTTCTTTTGAGTCGATCAAACGTTTAGCTTCTGTAACAACATCAGCATCAAAACCATCAAAATTCCCTTCTTCCCAGGAATTGATAATCTCCTTTGCTTCCGCGTTCATCTCTTTATCAAAAACAACGTAGTACTTCCCTACTAGTTTGTCTCCTTTCGTCCCTGTCGATTGAGGTGTTTCGCGCTTTCCATTTTCATCCAAGGGAGAAAAACGTTCCCAAGCCAACATACTTTTACAGATGTGAATTCCACGATCATTGATGATCTGAGTCTTCACAACCTTGTGACCATTCGCCTTCAAAATTTCCGCTACGGAATATCCCAGAAAGTTATTTCTGAGGTGACCGAGGTGCAAAGGCTTATTGGTGTTTGGGGATGAATACTCCACCATGATTGTTGGCTTAGAATCAGGTGTGGAAAATCCATATTTCGCTTCCTTTGAAACATGTGCTAGTTTTCCGATCCAGAAAGCATCAGATAAAACGATGTTCAAAAATCCATTAATTGCCTCACACGAATCAATTTCTTGGATTGTTTCCGTTAAGAACGCACCGATTTTATTCCCTGCATCGACAGGAGAACAGCGCAAAATCTTGACAAAAGGAAAGGTAACCAGAGTTAAATCTCCCTCCACATCTTTTCGCGTTTTCTGAAATTGAATCGACTTCTCTTCGATTGCTGTACCGAAAAGCGCCTCAGAGTTTTCCAAAAGCGCCTTTTTAATTTTTGATTCCATCTATTTCTTAATTGACTCTGCCGCTGCTTCAAATAAATCGAAGGTGACTTCAGCCATTTTATTTACTTTATTATCCAAACATGGGTTCACTTCTACGAACTCCATACAAACTAATTTCTCTTCTTCTCCAAAGGCGCATAAAAATTCTCGCGCTTCTTCTGGAGTGATACCATCAGGAACAGGTGTTCCAGTTCCGTACGAGGTCAATTCAGGATCCATCGAGTCTACGTCAAATGAAACGTAAATTATATCACAATCCGAAAGTTGATCTAAACATTTTTTAATTATTGCCGCAGTGCCCTCTGCACGCACCGACTCCACTTTGTGATTGGTAATTCCCAATCTTGCTATAATTGCATCTTCCTGCTCTTCAGTATCTCGGACACCGATGAAAATCAAATCCTCTGGTTTCACTTTACTGCCTTCTATTCCAGTATTCTTTAATTGATCCCAATATTCGACGATGTCTTTATGCGGATCGTTGGACTTACACTCTAGATTGTCTTCTCCCAAAGCTGTAGCTAAAGGCATTCCATGCATATTTCCCGTCGGAGTTGTGTATGGAGTATGCAAATCTCCATGAGCATCGATCCAAATTACACCCAATCGTTTATTTGGGTATGCCGCCTTGATTCCGGCAATTGTCCCACCAGCCGATCCGTGATCGGATGCCAAAACATAGGGAAATTTACCATTCTCCAAGGTCAGTTTCACTGAAGTTGAAATTCGATCAAATACCTGAACCAGCCCTTCGATGCGTTTAGCAAAAGGATATTTCACCTCGGTGTCCAACATCTGATTTTCGTCTTCAATTCGCACAATAGGGTGATCTCTAAAGAAAAAACTTTCCTTTTTGCGAGCAGCAGTAATAACGGCATCCGGTCCGAGTGATGCTCCGCGAGTGCCCGCAGTTATTTCCGATGAATTTATGATTAATTGTAACTCCTTCATATGATTCGATTGTTCAGCAAAAATAACATAACACGGGTAATTTGAAACTTAAAAAAGAACAATAATCCTATGCCTTGCGAACATAAGTTAAGTAACTTTAGTGCTCTAAATCCGTTCAAGAAGAAACAACTCCATTTTATGCGTAATTTCATTCTCCTCTTCACCTTCTCATTAATACTTCCGATTGCTGCATTTAGTCAGTCGAAAAAAGTGAAGACATTTACAGGTATGCTGGAATACAAAATCAGCGTTCGCGACTCTGCTTTGCGAGAACTGGTGCCAGACAATAGAATGATCGTTTACACGAATGACACCATCGTTCGTGTGGAGAACTTCACCCAAAACTTGGGCACCCAGATTGCTATCAAGCACACACTTCTGGAAAAGTCCTACCTCATGCTCGATACTGAATTTGGGAAATATGCCATTCAGATGGACGAATCTGAAAGTCAGAAAAGCAAGCAAGCAAATGACACCTTGCGCTCGGAAATAGATAAATTCACTTTCGAAAAAAAATGTGGAAGAACCAAAATGCTTGGATACAAAATGAAACGAGTGATGGTCTCTCATCAAGAATTCAAAGAACCTATCGAGTTCTTATATCTCAAAGGGTATTCTAGAAAAGTTGTTGATGCATACCCAGAAATAGAGGGTATTCCAGCAAAGTACAGCATCATCACACCTGACGCAATTTTTGATTATACGCTAGTAAAAATAAGCGAATATACCCCTGACAATGACCTATTTGGTATTCCCGCTGATTTTGAACGAATTAGCTTCGATGATTTCATGGATAAGTTGATAGAAGCCAAAGGCGCGCAGGGCACAGAATAGCCTTTCTCACAACTAACATTTCGTTGTGTATACTTACTGAAATTCGATCGCACGCACGCATGAATCCTCACTATCTTCGTAAGATATAGCTACAAGAATGGCATTGGACAACGAATACATAGGGAAAGACGAAAAAGCATCTGCTGAAAAGAAGACGACAAAAAAGAAACCGACGTCCTCTACTCGTACACGCAAGAAAAAAGCGCCGAAAAAAAAGACGAAATCACCACTGCAACAGTTGAAAGAGCGACTTAACCAGAAAAAGGTACGAACAAGTATCGGCGTTGGTTTGCTCATTTTCTCCTTTTTCATCTTTTTAGCCGTTTTCTCCTATCTCTTTACATGGCAGGAAGATCAGAACCGATTAATTAACAAAGGATTTTTTGAATTTTTGTTTGAAGAGAATTCAGCTCCCGTAGCTAATTGGCTCGGAAAGTTTGGCGCATGGATTTCTCATTTACTGGTTTTTCGTTGGTTTGGAATTTCATCTCTCGCTATTCCTGTCTTTACATTCATCGTGTCGATAAAACTATTGTTTAACACCGAATTACTTCCTGTCCGAAAAACTCTGTCCATCGTTGCTTTATCGACAGTTTGGTTGAGTGTGTTTTTCGGATTCTTCGCTGATCAAGTGAACTATTTGGGAGGAACATTTGGATATCAAATCAATGATTGGTTCAAATTAACCTTAGGGAAATTTGGTACACTTGTGGTGATACTCTCCATAGGATACATCTTCTCGTTAATCCTATTCAACTTGAACCTCAAAAAGGTAATTGGGTGGTTCAAAAAATCTGAAGAGGAAGAAAATGACGTTTCCACAGAGGACAATCAGATTTTAACAGAAGAAGATCTGACTGTAGTCAATACAATCAAAGAAGAGCAAAAGCTCGAGGAGCAAGTAGCAAAAGTTGTTGATTTCACCGAAGAACAGGAAAATGAATTGCTTTCTGAAGTAATCGATGCAACGGGAAGAGAAGAACTATCGATCGAAACTCCAGAACCAGAAGATACAATTGACCCTGTCTTGGAATCTTCCGACGATGATGATTTTTCTGTTAAAGTTGCGACAGCGATCGAAGAAGACGTACTCTCAGATACGGAGGTAAACGAAAAAGTCAAGGAATTTGGAGAGTACGATCCAAAACTGGACTTATCAAGTTACAAGCTTCCCCCGATTGACCTTCTCAAGGTATACAACTCGAAAGGACCTTCGGTGAACAAATCTGAGTTGGAAGCGAATAAAAATAAGATTGTTGAAACACTCTCAAACTACAAAATTGAGATTTCCAAAATCATGGCAACGGTCGGACCGACAGTTACCTTGTATGAAATTGTTCCTGCTCCAGGAGTGCGTATTTCGAAGATTAAAAACCTGGAAGATGATATTGCTCTGAGTCTCGCAGCATTGGGAATTCGTATTATCGCTCCTATTCCTGGGAAAGGCACAATTGGTATCGAGGTACCAAACAGCAGTCCAGACATGGTAAGTATGCATTCATTGATCGCATCGAAGAAATTTCAAGAGAGTAAGTTCGAACTGCCTGTCGTGATGGGAAAAACTATTACGAATGAGACCTACACCTTCGATCTCACCAAAATGCCCCACCTCTTGGTTGCTGGAGCCACAGGTCAGGGTAAATCGGTTGGACTGAACGCGATTCTAGTATCCATTCTTTACAAAAAACATCCCGCACAGGTAAAGTTTGTACTGATCGATCCGAAAAAAGTAGAGCTCACGCTATACAATAGAATTGAACGTCATTTCTTAGCTAAGTTACCAGAAGATGGAGATGCCATCATTACGGATACAAGTAAAGTAGTGAACACATTGAATTCACTCTGTATCGAGATGGATGATCGCTACGATTTGTTGAAAAAGGCACAATGTCGAACCATCAAAGAATACAATGCGAAGTTCATTGCTAGAAAACTGAATCCTGAGAATGGTCATCACTTTATTCCTTATATCGTCGTATTGATTGACGAGTTTGCCGATTTAATCATGACGGCAGGAAAAGAAGTTGAACACCCAATCGCGCGTATTGCTCAGTTGGCCCGTGCTATTGGAATTCACCTAATTGTTGCAACTCAGCGTCCATCTGTAAACGTAATTACCGGTATGATCAAGGCGAACTTCCCTGCTCGTATTGCATTCCGTGTACTTTCTAAGATTGATTCAAGAACGATTCTCGATGGAAATGGCGCCGATCAGCTAATTGGACGTGGAGATATGCTCATTAGCACAGGTTCTGACATGGTCCGCCTTCAATGTGGATTCGTTGATACGCCAGAGGTAGAAGATATATGTACTTTCATTGGAGATCAACGAGGGTATTCAGATGCATTCTTACTCCCTGAGTACGTTGGAGAAAGCGGTGATGCTGGTGGCGGCAATGTCGATAAAGATGAATTGGACGCACTTTTTCCAGATGCCGCTCGAATCGTCGTGATGCATCAACAAGGGTCGGCAAGTTTACTTCAACGTAAGCTCAAATTAGGATATAACCGAGCGGGACGAATCGTTGATCAATTGGAAGGAATGGGAATTATCGGTCCGTTTAAAGGTAGTAAGGCCAGAGATGTTCTTTATGCTGATGAACAGGCGTTAGAAGAGCTATTGGCAAGTAAAGGGTTGGTTTAGTTTTCCGCTATGAAAAACTGAAATATTCAAATATCAACATTCCGATAGCCATCGGAATCGATATGTCTCACGGAGCAAAAGCATATTTCTCTATCATTAACTACAGACTGCATAGCATTATGGCAACGGAAGAATCGCAAAAAATCTATTTAGCAATATGGCTAAATGGCTAAATGGCTAAATGGCTAAATGGCTAAATGGCTAAATGGCTAAATGGCTAAATGGCTAAATGGCTAAATGGCTAAATGGCTAAATGGCTAAATGGCTAAATGGCTAAAT
>JBGCDF010000172.1:0-6725 GCA_045105095.1 Crocinitomicaceae bacterium
CCAATCTGGTCTGTACAGACGATGTGCTGAATTAAAGGTTTCTCTTCGGCAAACTTTCATGAGTCATGTTTTTTGCATCTTCGCTGAATTCCAATGACTGTAACATCGTCCGTTTGAGGTTCGTTGACCATCCAATTATCAAACTCTGCTTCAATCATCACGCGTTGATCTTCAAGGCTCAAATTTACATTAGATTCAAATAAATCGAGTAGTCTGCGGAAGGAATATTTCTTATTTTTTACTCCTCCGAATTGATCTTGGAAACCATCAGTGAAGAGATACATCGTATCATCAGCACCGATATTGGTGTACTGCGTCAGGTATCCCTTGAATTTTTTTGATTTTTGATCTCCGATGTGCTCGCTATTTCCTTTGTAAAGTGTGAATCCATCTTTGGTGTTAATCAAGAAACGAGATCCGGCGCAGGCGTACGATACTTCTTCCTGCATATCATCCATAACGCAGATTGTCAATTCCATTCCGTCCGTCATTTTCGATTTCCCCGTAGCCCCAAAGTACTCCTGAAGTCGTTTGTCGAGTTCATTCAGGATCATACCTGGCTCTGTTAATCGGGCTTCGAGCACAATGTTGTTGAGTAAGTTGATACCAAGCAAGGTCATGAAAGCTCCAGGTACGCCGTGTCCCGTGCAATCACCAAGAGCCAACACGAGTTTATCCTCGATCTTTTGCATCCAGTAAAAATCTCCCGATACAATATCTTTCGGGCTGAACATGATGAAGTGGTTCTGGAAATGCTCCTCAAACCTTTGCTCGTTGGGTAAGAGGCTGAACTGAATGCGCTGCGCGTAACTGATACTTGCGGTGATATCATCACGTTGAGAGGTCATCAGTTTTTGCTGATTTCGCAGTTCGGTTATGTCACGAGCGAGGGAAATAAATCCTTTGACATGATTCGTCGTTCCTGGTGTGTAAATCGTATTGACGTGTTGACCGATCCAAATGGTTTCACCTGATTTTGTGATCAGTGGGAGTTCATTATAGGAGCTGGCTTTGCCTTCCACAAAATGACTTCGATAGAAGTAGGCAATTTCCTCCCGCGATTCTTCCGAAACCACCGACATGGAGTCCTGTCCAACCAATTCTTCCTTCTTGTAACCCGTTCTCGCTAGGAATGTCTCGTTGAGGAAAACAAATCTCCCGTTTACGTCTACTGTGAAGATGAGGTCTTCCACATTTTGTACGAGCATCTCATAGGTGTTCTCGAGCTCGATTCGTTCACTCACATCTTGCCCGACAATCACGCGTGTATTCTCTGAAAAACGCTTATACGACCATTCCATCCATCGAACATTCTCTCCATCTGACATTGGAACGAGGTAAGTCGAACCTTCAAAGAATTCAATCGTCGCATCTTTCTCCTTGTACTTGTCATCGAAAGGAACGAAAGTGTTCAGAAAAGAGATTTTATTTTTTAGAAGTTCATCATGAGTGATATTTGCGAATTGCGAGATGTTTTCACTTACATACGTGATTGTTCCGTCTGCTTTGTATGCTACAACCGGAAAGTTCCCGCGATTGATGATTCCGCTGATGAACATCAGTTTTTCCAAGGAATTGTAACGCAAGTAGGTGTTAATGATCAGTAATCCAATGGAGGAGAAGATGGCAATCATAAAATTGACCTTCGTATAAATCGGATCTTGAATGGATATTAGACAAACAATTGCAATTATGACCACAACAATCCCGAAGGCAATTGTATTCACAATTCGATTGAGCAGGAATGGTGCGACAGAAACAGTGAGTACAATACCAATTAAATGGAAGGGATGTAGTTGGGAAGTGTAGAGTTCCACAAAAAAGTGAAGTGTAATCAAATAAAGCCCAATAGAAAGAAGGTACTTGAACAAGTGTTGCATGCCATTCTTCTTGGCCCATAGAGAAATAATGTAGAGAGCGAAGAGAATGAAACCAACCGTAAAAATTGAACCTAGATTTGTGCCAAGACTATCGTCGTAATAGCTGCCGACAAGATGTGTTATAGTCGAAATAAATACAGCAAACAACAAAGTTGTTGGAGCCATTTGAATATGTAATTCTGTATCCTTGGTAGTCAATAACATTGAGGTATCAAAGCGTCTGCTGTATACAATCAGAAAAATATTTACTAGCAATAGTACTACTGCAATAATCACAATGAGCCACTTTGAGGTCCAAATTGGAATGTTAACGACAAATGACTGTTTAGCAGATTCCCCAAAAACAACTCCATCGTAGGATGCCGCTACCTCAATTGTGTAATTTCCATTTTTTAAATCGTGCAAGCGAATATCACTCTCGTCCTTTATGTCAATCCATTTTTCATCAAGCTCAGGGACTCTGTAGCGGAAATAGAGTGAGGATATTCGAGCATTATTGACACTTAAACGAAATGAGCGTGAGTCCATGATGTTTTCGTCCGAGATATCTAGAATTAATGGATGGATGGGTGGTGGAAGGTTCTCTAGGATATCCGTGTTTACCAAAAAGAGTCCTTCAATTGTACCGAGATAAATAGTGTTTCCAATTTGAAACTGAGAGCGCATATGGGTCTCGTAACCATCGAATCCACTTCCGCCAGAATAGTTTTGAGAGGATGTTACTTTTCCGTTTGCATTTACCTTGATTATGGTGATCCCTTTATTCGTTCCAAGGATCAGATTTCCATATTTATCCGCATTTAAGGTGTAAAAAACGGAGGAAGGAGAAATTTTTGAAACATCAATGGTAACCACCTTTTCATTCACGATACCCAGAATCCCTTTGTCCAGCGTAAACCATAAATTTCTGAATGCGTCAATGGCTGATACTCCAGAATAGCTGCCCATGCCTTGTTCATCTATCTCCGAGAATTCTTTTTTTGATTTGTCGTATTTATAGATACCGTTATTGGATCCAAAATAAATATAGTCTCCTTCAAAGGTGGTTTCGGCAGTATAGAAATACTTAGGCATAAGCGCTCCATTGGGAGGGTACGCTGTTTGTTTTTTTGTGACAATATTATACCTAGTTAGACCCTCACCACGAACACTATACCAAATGTCAAATCCGTCCTCATGGACAAAAGTGATTGGTTTGCCCTTTTCAAGAAAATCTTCAAAGGGGGCATCTGCGTTTTCTGTATACTTTTTTACGCCATCATCAGTGGCTAAGAAGGTTACTCCTTTTATTTCGCAGCTTCCGAGAATACGAAAAGGGAAATAGTCGAACTGGCTATTTTCACTGAGTGTTCCTACGTAGGTGCCAGATGTCATCAGACTTAGCGCAACTGTCTTTCCCGAGACAAAGGGAAATCCAATAGCTGGAGATTTAAAAAGTTCCGCTAACTCAACCTGTGTAAATGGTTCGATGGATACCTTAAACAAGCCATTAAACTTAGTGCTTATCCAAAATTCTCCGTTGTTTCCAATTTTAATTTTATCCGCACCTTCTAGCTGTTCAAGGTGGTTATGAGTAACAAGTTTGCATGTATCTCCATCCTGAATGAAGATTCGCCCTTCGTTTGTGACAACCGCCCTTATCCCATCCGTTTGAAAATCAGCAGATACAATTCGCTCATTCACTCTAAGAGCATTGTTTTGAGTCTGTTGAGTGATGGATTTGATACTTCCGTTTTGCGCGAATTTTAGAATGATTTTTTGATCGTAAGAAGCGGTATTTAATACGAGTTCGTCTGAAGAAAACCATCCAAATTGAAATTGATCAATGGATGCGATTGTAGAGGCTTTCGGATCGTTTTTGATCTCTCTACACTTTCCATTTGCGAAATGAAAAATCCCAAAGTCAGAACTAACGATAACACCATAAGGTGTTTCTATTGATTGAGAAATGCCACTTTCCAAGCGCTCAGGAAATCTTTTGACAACGGTCTCTTTTCCATTTTCGTATCGGCTAATCCCTTTATCTCCAATAAAGAACAAACAGTTTTCTTGAACAATTATTCCGAGTCCTTCGCTTTTTTTTAGCTGCTTTTGGTCGAGTCGTTCAACTGTCTTTTTGGTTCTTGAATACTTTTGGAAACCCGAATATTTTGTAGCGAAATAAATATCATCCTTGATGACGACGAGGTCACTGAAATGAAAATTCAAGTACTGGTCATTCATTTTAATGTCCACGAATTCCGTACCATCGTACCTGACAAGAGCCCCACCGTCTGTTCCCATCCAGATGTATCCGTCATCAGACTCGTCAAAGGTATTGATACGCGACATGGAGAGTCCATCGCGGTGAGTGTAATTTCGAAAAGTATAGAGTTGCGCAACCCCTGCGAAGGAGAGTATAGCCGTAAAAATAAGAATTAGAAGTTCTTTCAAGTTGTAGGTAATGTTAGAAGTTACATTGCCCTGTCAATATACAAAAAAAACTTCCCTCAATTGAGGTTTATTCAGCAACTACACGAATCTTACCTTTCACTTCATTCGCTACGCGCTTCGCCTCCGATATAGTGCTTTGAGCAACAGTGATGTGTCCCATTTTTCGATTGGGTTTTGTGTCCTTTTTTCCGTAAAGATGGACATGTACTCCGGGCGTGCTCATCACATCTTCAAGTCCTTCGTATTTCGCTAATCCGGTATGTCCAGGCTCACCAAGAAGGTTGAGCATTGCTCCTTCTCGAATCATTTCAGTGGATCCAAGAGGTAGATTCAATACTGAGCGCATGTGCTGTTCAAATTGTGAAGTCACGTTACATTCAATGGTATGATGCCCACTATTGTGTGGACGTGGAGCAACTTCGTTAACGAGGAGTGTGCCATCTGTAAGCAAAAAGAGTTCGACCGCAAGAATTCCCACCATTTCCAACTTGTTGATCACGTCTATCGCAAGTTCAGTTGCACGCTGTTCAATGTCCTCCGAAATATCCGCAGGTGAAAAAAGGAAGGCCACCAAATTTACCTCGTTGAATTCGCATTCTACAGTTTGGTAAACCGCCGTTTGACCTTTTTCGTTTCGGGCAACAATCACTGAAAGTTCCTTTTCGAATGGCACCAATTCTTCCAATACAGAAGGAGCTTTGAAGACATTTTGTATGTCATCTTCATGTTTGATCAATTCCACTCCGCGACCATCATATCCACCAGTTCTCAATTTATGTACAAAGGGTACTTTCGATTTGAAGTAGGCCGCGTCTGTGTTTTCAGTCGTCAATTCAAAAGAAGAAGTAGGGATGTTGTTTTCAAGATAGAATTGCTTTTGTATCCCTTTATCTTTGATGATCTCCAGCACACGCGGTTGGGGAAATACCTTCACTCCGTTTGATTCCAATTCTTTTAAAGCCTCCACATTGACATTCTCAATCTCTACCGAAACGACGTCCTTGTCTTTTCCAAAATTAATGACATCGTCGTACGCTTTTATGTCCCCAACGGTGTGAGTTGTAGCAAAAGATGCACTCGGATCAGTAGCATTACCGTCCATCGTGTGCACATGGATGTCGTAACTAATTGCCTCCTGAATGAGCATTCTTCCAAGTTGACCACCTCCTAAAATTCCAAAGCGATGTGTCGATCCAATTACTTCTTTTTTCATGGCACAAAGATACGGTCATTTTTTCAACCATTGTTGTGAGAAATAGCTGAAATTTCTAGTTGAAAACTCATGGCTTCGAAAGTGTTTTAAACGCTGGCATCTTTTTGAGGTTCTTCTATTTGGCGGAAAAACCGTGCAGGCAATGATAAAATAGAATTAAGCCAATAGTATTTTAATTCGGCAACTTCTAAATACGTGTGTTTTTGTTTACCTTTAAGACAATTCGTTAAAAACCAATTGCAACATGAAACCACTATTTTATTCAGTTCTCAGTATCCTTTTTATAATTTTTTTACCAACGTTTGGAATCTCACAATGGGATGAAAAAGATAAGTTGGTAGCCTCCGATCGACAAGCAGGAAAGCGGTTTAGTGACAACAACGCAGTTGCCATCTATGGTGATTATGCTGTTGTAGGCGCATCACTTCATGATAATGGCTCAATAATCAGAGCAGGAGCTGCATACGTGTATAAACGGGATGAACATTGTAACTGGAACTTCATGCAGAAATTAACGCAGAGTACTCCAACTACATATGATAACTTCGGGATTTCCGTAGGGATTTTTGGTAACACGATAGTTGTGGGGTCGTACAGAAATAACCAAGGCAGTGTTTTCGTTTTCGAAGAAAGCGGAGGTACCTGGACGCAGACACAAATTCTTGCATCTGGTGACCCGGAAAACGGTGGAGCATTTGGTTATGATGTCGACATCTTTAAAGATCGAATCATTGTAGGGTCATGGGGAGACGATTCTGGAGCTGGTTCCCCATACATCATAAACAGCGGCGCAGCATACATTTTCGAGCAATCCGGGTCGACTTGGTTACAAACACAAAAGCTTGTTCCCAGTGATAGAGGGACACAAGATTGGTTTGGACAGGCAGTATCCATTTATGGAAACTATGCTGTAGTCGGATCGCGTGATTCTGAAGATGTAAATGGTTTAAATACCCTGACTAATTCTGGATCAGCGTATATTTTTGAAAAATCATTTGGTACATGGAGTGAAGTACAAAAGATCACTTCCACCGATCGCGATGCGAATGAATATTTTGCATTGGCACTGGATATGAATTCCTCTAGAATTATTGTGGGGGTGGGGAATGATAGAGAAGATGAGAATGGATTAAACCCCTTAACTTCTGCTGGGTCGGCATTTATCTTCACTAGGAATGCAACGACAGGAGTTTGGTCGG
>JBGCDF010000173.1:0-14713 GCA_045105095.1 Crocinitomicaceae bacterium
GCCATCCTCTTCGCTACTCTCAGATTCCAAAATAGGCGCGGTTCAGGCTTCGTTTACGGAATGACGGGGTTACATGAGTTTTTACTTCAGTTGATGATTAGAAAACTTCGAAAAGATCTCCATTCCCTCGGCCCAAAGATAAACATGTATACTCTCATACTTTTTCTAAGGTCGAAAAAAGTATGCAAAAACGCCCTTTGCGCTGATTTTATCGTCATGCCCTCCTCTCGAAAAAAGCGACCTTTTCAGTGATCGCCCCGATAGCTATCGGGACGCTTCTTCAAGGTGCCCGCCTTTTTCATCGTTTCGCTTTGACTCTAAAATAGGCGCCATCTTCACTTCGGAAAGTCAATAAAGGGGTGAAAAATCAATATAAACCTTGATGAAAGTGTATTTTTGTTCCATGCAGAAAAAAGGGATTGCGATCTTAGGATCAACAGGATCAATCGGTACACAAGCACTCGAGGTTATTGAGGTCTATCCGGAAAAATTCAACCTAGAGGTTATTACCGCGAATTACAACGCTGATTTGTTGATTAAACAAGCGATTAAGCACAAACCAAATATGGTGGTTATCGCGGATGAGTCGCAATACGAAAAAGTAAATCAAGCTCTGTGGGATCACGACATTAAAGTGTTTGCCGGATCGGATGCATTAGCTCAGGTATGTGAAACACAGGAAGTGGACACGGTACTTACAGCTCTTGTAGGTTACGCGGGGTTAAAACCGACTTTAACGGCTATTCGAGCTGGAAAAAACATCGCGCTTGCGAACAAGGAAACGCTTGTTGTAGCAGGGGAAATCGTGACGAAAGAAGCGGCAGAACGAGGTGTCAATATTTATCCTGTAGATTCTGAGCACTCGGCAATCTTCCAGTGCTTAGTAGGAGAATTTCACAACCCGATCGAGAAAATTTACCTGACTGCATCTGGAGGTCCATTCCGTGGTTGGAAGCGTGATCAATTGATTGACGTGAAAAAGGAACAGGCACTGAAGCATCCGAATTGGGAAATGGGAGCGAAAATCACGATTGATTCTGCTAGTTTGATGAACAAAGGGTTGGAGGTAATTGAGGCGAAATGGTTGTTCAACCTTCGTCCTGATCAGATTGATGTGATCGTTCACCCTCAGTCAATTGTGCACTCCATTGTGCAGTTCGAAGATGGAAGCATGAAAGCTCAAATGGGCTTGCCCGACATGAAACTTCCGATTCAGTTCGCGTTGACATACCCTAATCGTTTCAAGACGGATTTCCCACGATTTAACTTCATGGATTACCCGAACTTGACCTTTGAACAGCCCGATCGCGAAACATTCAATAACTTAAATCTTGCTTTCCAGGCAATGGAAATGGGTGGAAATGCTGCATGTGCGTTGAATGCTGCCAATGAAATCACTGTTGCTGCCTTTTTGAAGGATGAAATTTCCTTTTTGGACATCGCCCGAATCAATGAGGAAACGATGTTGAAGACTACTGCTGTGAAAGTTCCTACTTATGAGGATTATGTGGCGAGTGATGCTGAAGCTAGACGATTGGCTCTGTCGTTAATCAAATAAAGGGTTAGTCGCACTGAATTTGACTTATCCTATCCAAATTGGTTTCATAGAGCAGATTGAACTCCTTTTTTACCTTGGATAGACGACGCCTTAGGTACTTTTTCGTCTTAAGTCGGGTCCAGGCACTGTAGCTGTTGTATCGTGTTAGCCCCTTAACTGTTGCGTCAAAATAATCCTTTGAATATTTCCACGTAGGATTGAGTTGTACTCTATTTTGTTGATACTTATCATTCTTTGTAAAGAAGTAAATATTCATAGGGATGGTAGTAGTCGCTTCGACCCATTCATCAATTGTTATCAGTTTATTGGCATTCGAAATTGGATCAATTATAAGTGTATCATAATCTTCTTCATCTCCAACAAAAATACACGCGGCGACATGATAGCTCCAACCGTCCAAGGAGCCTTTCTTATCTCCGTAAGCAGCATTCTCCCCATCAAAAATCCAAATTTTTCCATTGGAAATACTCCACTTGTCTAAAATCAAGGTCACTGCATTCGCTCTATCCTCACAATTATTTGCTCTATCCGTCCAATCAAAAGCGCCAGAGTTTAAAAAAATATCAAATACTTTCTCTGCTTGTTTTTTGCAGATGGGAATCGGATCTATGTCCTCAGATATTTGATCATAGTGAATTGCATTTTGCGAATAAACTACTGAGGTAAATAGTACCGATAGTATGCAAATTAGTAGTCTCATGATTCTATATGTTTAAGTATAAATGCTCCTTTTACTTTTCCTCCTACTCCTCTCAAGTTCTTCATCCAACTAACACCCAATAAACGTTTGACCTTGTTTGATCTACCCGCCACATCTTGATTACCATAGGAGCAATATGCCGCATGAGCAGAGGAATAAATAATTACACTTTTGTATTGATTCAAGCTCTTCTTTCTTACATGTTGCTTGTCCAGTGCTAACAGTTTTGGTGCATTTTTCGTCGGGTATCCTGAATTTAAGTACTCAACCGCATCCCGAAAAGTATGAATACATTTTTCTGAAAAATCTGCTTTTAAAAGAAAAACCCTCTTTGCAATAATGGCGAATAGTTCAATTCCCGTTTCATAAAATTCTGAATTATCCTTTTTCTTAACTCCAGAAATATCTCTCACAACACCTTTCTCTTCGTTCGATATGCTCACTGTAATTCCATCCATAAACTTTACGGTTACTTCTTCATTACCAACTGAGTATTCTGAAAATATTTTGTCGATCGAACCGAATTGAACGAGGGCAGCTTTAATCAAAGCAATCGTTACACAATTTCCATTCTTGTAGTCATCAAGACATTTCTTCGTTTCTTCCCTGATCTTGACAAGACCTTGATAAAAATCACCTATTATATCGTTCTCCATACTATTGGGTTTCGATCATAAAAGTAACTCCTATTTACAAAACAATCATGAGGCTTTATCCTCCTGTCGAACCAGGAATAACCCTGATTACACGCCGCAGTCAGTGGAAGCCTGTTTTCAATTCAACCCATGTTCTGCTTCGTGCATAATGCGGGTTTAAAATATATCATGCGGCATCTCCGCATCAGCCAACGAAAACTGCGATTTGTCAACGGCCTTTTCTTCCAACTTCACCGCCTCGAATTCATAGCCCATTCCTAATCGATTGATCTCTTTCATTGGAATTCCTTTGTGTAACCAGAAGATCACTTGTGGATCTCCATCCGCTGAAGTGGCATTATTTGCCTGAACTTCACATGTTTTTCCAAGGATCATTTCATCTTCTTGTTGAGCGAAACCGTTTGTTCCTCGCGGTGCTAGGAATAGATTAAGTTCTCCTTGTCGCATAAAGATTTTCGAAGGTTTTCTTTGTCCGAATTGCGTGACACCTTTCTTCGTTGCATCATTGTAGATGTACACGGACATTTCGCCATCCGTTGTTTCTTCCAACTTCGTCAAAGCGCCGTAATTTGTGAAATACAGTTTGAGATTAGCTCTCACTTCACCCCCAATGCTTCTGTCTTCGTACTCAATTACTCCCGATTTAATCCCAAAAGGGCCTTTCGTTTCAGATTCTTCCGCTTCCGAATCATCCGCATTTTCTGCCACTTCTTCAGATGGCCCTGCGTTGTTGTTTTCTTCTGGGTTTTCGCCATCTCCGCAAGCAGCTAGTACAAAAAGGAAAATTGGGAGCACATACAGGTGTGTCAATAGTCGTTTCATAGTGTTTAGTTTAATTGAATTCCGAGTGAATATTGTTAAGATACTCATTTTCAAGATTTCCTCACAAGAGAAAGGACCAAAAAACAAAAAGTCGACGCCTCCCGATAGCTATCGAGACGAAACGCCGACCTCATTTTATTCTTTATCTGGATACATTACTCTTTCACCAATCGGATGACTGCATTCTTGCCTTCCGCATCGATTTTCAAAAGATACACTCCAGCCGATTCATCGATTGTTAAGTCTAAGTTTTGTCCTTCAAGGTATGAATTTGACTGAACCACCTTTCCGGTTAGATCCAACAACTGAAGCGTGACATCCTGGTAGTTCTCACCTAAATCAACGGAGAACTGACCTTTCGTTGGATTCGGATACGCGCGCAATGCGATTCCAAAGTCATTGTCAACTATGCCAAGTCCTGAAACCGTGAAACATGCTGAAGTATCTGAACATCCATTCTTGGTAACAATTACTGCGTAATCTCCATTTGCCGTTGCTGTATAAAATTGATTTGTCGCCCCACTAATAGGTGCCATTGTTTGGCAATCTATCCATTGATATGTTGCTCCTGTCTCATCTGCACTTAGGAAATCTCCGTTCTGAGTTACTGAAACACCTACTGTATTGATTGTCAAATCGAGCGTAATTACGGAATCACACCCTGATGAGCTCGGCAAGGTATACGTTGCTGTATTATTAGAAGATGTGTAGGTATTTCCGTCAATCCACGTATAGGAATCACATGCAACTTGGGTATCAGTACTTGGTGTTACATTGAAAATGGTTAAGTCAAGCGTTATGATGGAATCACACCCGGCAGAATTGCTTAGTGTGTACGTTGCGGTATTATTCGACGAGGTATACGTATTTCCATCAATCCATGTGTATGATTGACAAGCCATTTGCGCATCTGTGCTTGAAGTTGGAGTCAAAATGATCAAATTAAGCGTTGCGATGCTATCACATCCTGCGGAATTTGTAAACGTTTCAGTGTAGCTGCCTGAATTACTGTACGTTGTTCCGTTCCATACATAGTTTGCACAACTGTTTACGTCCAAAGTTGAACTTGTCGGCGCGCACGCGTCGGTATCAAATTGCCATGTTTGCGACCAATCAGATAAGAATCCATTCGAACCGCTTCGCACTCGCCAGTAATAAATTGTGTCCACTTGCAACCCTGTCGCCGTATAATCCGAAGTGCTGGTCAAGTTTGAAGTATTCACCGCGAATGAAGGATCGAGACTGTACTGATGTTCGTAATAACTAGTATTGGCTGTATTGCTCCAATCGAAGTTTACAGGGTTTGAAACTTGCGTTGCAATATCCGTTGGTGTAATGAGCGTTGGCACTTGTGGAACTTGTATCGGTGTGCTTCCTGTTGAAAACACGCGTGATGACCATGCAGATGTGTCAACGGCATTGATCGCTCGAACCCTCCACGAATAAACGGTATTTGCCAGCAAGGAACCTGTTGGATGCTGCGTATCATTGAAACTGTTACTCGTCGTAATGTAGGTCTCCAAAATCGATTGCAGTTGTGTGGAACTAAAGGTGTTGGTGGTATCCCATTGAAGTTCATAGAAATCCACACCGTGATGCGAATTCCAATTTAAATTGACGCTTGTCGTGGACTGATTTAATGCAAAATCTGATGGTGAAGTAAGCGTTACAAAATCACGTGTGTTGACGAAATCCGTCGTCCACGCAGAAGTATCCGCAGCATTGATCGCTCGAACACGCCAGTAATACATCTCTCCAAAGAGCATATCGTTGATGAACTCTTCTGTGTCATTGTTTGAATTCACTGTATTGATGTACGCCTCAAGGTCATTTTGGAATACGGGAGAATTAAAGTTTACGCTCGTATCCACCTGTATTTCGTAAAAATCAACGCCATCGTGAGAGAGCCAGTCGAATTCGGTTCCTGTCCAAACGCTCGCTCCACTAGCAGGACCATTGAGCGTGACAAAATCGCGGGTGTTGACGAAATCCGTCGACCAAGCCGAAGTATCTGCAGTGTTGATCGCTCGAACACGCCAGCAATACATCTCTCCAAAGAGCATATCGGTGATAACCCCGTCTCTATCAATGATCGAATTCACTGTGTTGATATAGGCTTCCACATCATTCTGGAAAGCAGGAGAGTTGAAATTCGCACTGGTATCCACTTGTATTTCGTAAAAATCAACGCCATCGTGAGAGAGCCAGTCAAATTCGTTTCCTGTCCAGACACTCGCTCCACTAGTTGGACCATCGAGCGTGACGAAATCGCGGGTGTTGACGAAGTCTGTCGACCACGCTGAAGTATCCGCAGCGTTGATCGATCGAACACGCCAGTAATACATCTCTCCAAAGAGCATATCCGTGACGAACTCTTCTGTGTCATTGTTCGTATTCACTGTGTTGATATAGGCTTCCACATCATTCTGGAAAGCAGGAGAGTTGAAATTCGCGCTGGTATCCACTTGTATTTCGTAAAAATCAACGCCATCGTGAGAGAGCCAGTCAAATTCGTTTCCTGTCCAAACGCTCGCTCCACTGGCAGGACCATTGAGCGTAACAAAATCACGGGTAGTGACAACATCCATCGTCCACGCCGAAGTATCCGCCGCGTTGATGGCTCGAACACACCAAAAGTAGGTTTCTCCAAACAACATATCGGTAATGAACTCTTCGGAATCGTTATTCGAATTGACCGAGTTGATATAGGCTTCCACATCATTCTGGAAAGCAGGAGAGTTGAAATTCGTGGTGGTATCCACTTGTATCTCGTAAAAATCAACGCCATGGTGCGAAAGCCAGTCGAATTCGGTTCCTGTCCAAACACTCGCTCCAGAAGAAGGGCCATCTAAGGTCACAAAATCGCGTGTCTGAACCATTCTTGTTGTCCATGCCGAGGTATCCGCCGCATTGATGGCTCGAACGCGCCAATAATAGGTTTCTCCAAACAACATATCCGTGATGAATTCTTCCGAATCGTTATTCGAGTTAACACTGTTAATGTATGCCTCTAGGTCACTTTGAAATACTGGAGAGTTAAAATTCGCGCTGGTATCGACCTGAATTTCGTAAAAATCAATCCCATGGTGCGAAAGCCAGTCGAATTCGGTTCCTGTCCATACATCGGCACCATTCGCTGGACTAGACAGTGTGACAAAATCGTTCGTAGTGAAAGAACGAACAGTTGTCCACGAGGAAGTGTCGTTGGTGATTCCAGCTCTTACTCGCCAGTAATAGGTTTCTCCAAAAAGTAAGTCCGTTACAAATTCATCCGTATCGTTATTTACACTGGATGAATTAATATAGGCCTCATTTACTGTCAATAAAAGTGGTGTGTTAAAATTATTGCTTGTATCAACCTGAAGTTGATAAAACTGAGAACCCGAAACAGCGTTCCAGTCAAGTTCAATGCCTGTCCAAGTATTTGCTCCGTTTGCAGGGCCAGTAACAGCGGGTGTATTCCATGCCAATGCACAAGATGTGCTCACAAGCATTGTCAGTAAAAGGATGGTTTTAGTCATTGTGAATTCTGTATTTAGTTTTTTGGTTTAATCGCTTATATCGAATCTTCTTTCTTGCTCATTGGTGGATGATTGAAAACTTCTACACAAAACTATGCCACTCAATTCGAAAGGCAAAGTTAGCTGTGTAAAAAATGCTTATCAAAACCTTAACAAAAACAGTTATGATTTTGATTTTGATTGATTTACATTTTTTCAAATAATCCAGAACCGTGATCATGAGTAGGCGAGAAATGAACTGAGACATGTGACGAAGTCATCTTATTTAGTGAGTTATATTCTTTCTTTCACAGATCACTTTTGTCTGGTGAACGATTCTCAGTACGCTAAAAGCTGCGCTGTTTTCATGGTCAAGTCCAACCTAATCACCGAATCACATTCTGCAGCATTTAGAATTGTATCCGTATAAATTCCAGAAGCTGTTCATGTATTTCCGCTGGGAGAGGTATACGTGTCGCTGTTAGTTTCGGTAATACTGCTCGTCGCCTCGCGCGGAGTTGATAATGGGCCGCATTTATCCCTAATGCATTGAGACCAAATCGTTCTCATCCCAATACTGTTCCTATACTTTCTATATAGTCCTTTACCTTCTCTGCCGTTTTCATCCTGCTCTCTTTCGTTACATTAGAATCAATTGTCTTCAACTTCTTGTGCAATTCGATCAGTAATCGAGTATCGATCTTAGATCTATCGAAATTAGGAGATCCGTACAGCCTATAGAGAGATGTTCCCGAAAACAACTCAAAAATGACCGAGATTTCCGCTTGTTTGTCCAATAAATCGGATCCATCATCATTAATTGACTGAATGATCTTTAACGCCACTGGTCGATAACGCTTAAGCAATTCCTGTCCTTTCTCGGGGTCCACTTTCTCACATGTCGAGAAAAAAGATTGGATCAAATAAGGTCGGTCTACTAGACTTACGATATCATCGACATTTACTTGGTCGATCAATTGTTTGGCCATCATTTCATACTCATCTCTTCCAGCAATTTCTAACTGTGAGACGCCCCCAAACAATATTCCCGCTTCAAAACGTGTCAAAATCGATTCATTGATCTTAGATAAATCCACTTTTTCGAGGTGACTTTTCAAGAAGGTGACAGATCTTTCATCAGTCGACGTGCCATCCGCATTATTAAAGTACAACTGGCTAATCGTTCCTCTGTGTGTTCCTTGTTCCTTCAGCCCTAATTGTTTCCATGTCGCTCCTGGCCATATAGTGCTAAAGGTTCGTTCTGGGTTATTCATTATTATATCGTACACGGACAAGTGCCACATACTAAGGTATGAACTCATATCTACTTTAGTGTATCCACTTCCCGTATTCATTTCAAGTACTCTTGGTACTAGCATGTATCCTTCTTCTGGAACAGAACCATTCAATTTTGGAAGCGAATCTTGAAGAATTGATTGAATCGTTATTTCCCCTTCTGAATACGGAACAATAACCAGCGATTCGAAATCTCTATAATCTTCGGAAGTAAGAGATGTCTTGTAATTATGTCGAGCTTTGCATGTGGATAAGTACCAAGCCGTTTGCATCAATGAAGTGTTCATGATCACGACATCTTTACGGTAACCATGCTTCTCTTGGAGAAACCAAAGTGGAAACGAGTCATTGTCTCCATTCGTAAATAAAAAGGTATTCTGAGCACAGTTATCCAAGGTGCGTTTTGCCACCTCCAAATCAATGTTGGAATACTGAACCTTATCGAGCATTTTCTTGGCAAGTTTCGGTTCTTGAACGGTAGTATATTCCAGCCAGTAGTGCATTTTCTCGTTGGCTATTTTTAGCTGTAAGTTCTTAATGATGTGCGGAAGATAATTAGGGTCTTGATTTTCAATTTTCTCCCAATAATCAAGTGATTTGGTAAAGTACTCCACACTTTTATCCAGTCGATCTTGTGAAATCTTATCGTAGTTCGACAGCTTAAAATCTTTAGCAAATTCTGGCATTAAACCAGCTACTCTTGGATGAATGTAACGCGTCCCCAGATTAGAATACGCCCTTGCGAGTTGTTCATAGTGGGTTAAGTTCAATCCTTCTTTGCCCTCCAATGCTTCAATCATGTCCAATGATGCCTCTGGATAACCAATGTACAGTTGGAAATCATAGCTGCTTCGTCGATTCCATACGTTGGACAGGTGGTTTTCAACTTCTCTCTTTGTTGCCTTTTTTGTTTCGATTCCCGTTAGAACTGGACGAATGTATTCACCTCCTTCTACTTTCCAAATCGGAACATAATCAAAGCTCTCAACTCTTCTGTTTTCATAATTTAAGATGGCCAAAAAATACCCTTCTGGCTTCTTGGCAATGCTCAAGCTTTGATTGGAACTAGGAAGTTCTTTTAAGTTATTTACCACATACGTAAATATCTCTTCGCACGACGGATATTCGGTTTGCTCAAACTTTTCGGAATTCGCCTGAACAGAACAGGTAGCTAAAAGGAAGGCCAGGCCCACAAATAAAAGATGCTTCATTCTTCAATATTATAAAAAAATCGGCATTTCTTTCGTTTCAATAATGTACGTCCTATACTCGATGGATATTAATTTACCACTAGCTTTCTAATAATCGTTGTTTCACTCGTTAGAATGCGAATGACATATGAGCCAGTGGGTAAATCGCTCACAGAAAACTTAAGCGCTTCGGGTCTTATCACGACGCGTCCATCCATATCCAAAACTACAATGGATTCAAGATGAAGCTCATCAATCTCCAAATTAACCCATTCATTGGATGGATTCGGATAGACCTTAACTATTGGTAATTCGCTCCCTGCCAAATTTGTTAATCCGACTGAATTTCCTGAAGTCATTGCAATTTTATCGAACCAAATATTCAAAAATCCTGTTTTGGTATCCGCCCAAGAAATGTACAAGGTATCATTGAGTAGTTGATGACACATAAAATCGTTTCCGGATTGAGAGAGAACATTGTTGTAATCCGCGATAGTATCCGTAACAATGAAACTGGGCGAAAAATCAGTAGAATCATGCCATCGAATTCTCCCAAAAATTTCAGAAGGTTGAGCATATCCTTGACCACCACTATTTCTCCTGTCCCTCCAACAAACAACCAAGTCCCCGTCTGTATCGAATGATGCCCAAATCATATCTTGGAGAATTCCATTTCCAATAGGGTCATCATTCACTCGAAGTGGTGTAGTCCAATTGTCCCCAAAGTCATATGTCTCCGTCATGTATATGTCCAAATCTCCGTCTGGACCGTTTGTGTAGAAAAAAGAAAGGTGATCCGAGTCAAATGGATTTGATACAAATTGCCATCCCCGTTTCGCAGAATCGTTCGATACAGTTGGCAGATTATTGATACTCGTTTTATAATCAAACGTATTGCTCGTATTATTATTGATATATGCCATCAGGTACTTTGGTATGGGTGATTGAGAAGTTTCGTAGCTTGGGTACACTGCAGCAAAAACGCCATCGCTGGTAACGGTTGGAGCGGCGAAAGTAGATCCGATGCTGGAAAGCCATCCGGTTGTGTCTACATAGGCCCAGTTGCTCCAAGAAGTTCCACCGTCAGTTGATTGTACAAAATATGGATGATATGGCGCTGGTGTTCCAGCAACTACCTTCGTTGTGAGGTACAAATTTCCATCATTCAGTCCACCAGATCTATCACACACTAACCACGGGCGATCGATGGGTTGATGGGCTCCATCCGCGTTAATATCTATTACCACAGACTGGTTTCCCCACGATAGCCCTCCATCATATGATGTGTATGAATAAACCCCTCCGTTATTCGTTGGAGACGAGCTTCCAAGGTGATCAATAAAACAGAGATGTAAATTTCCATTGTTATCGAATGCCATGGTTGGGTCGGCGGTATTTGTGTTCGCAATAGGTAAATCGACGTATGGTTGCCATGTGATTCCTCCATCAAAAGTTGTTCTAGTCCTGATTGGTCTATTGATCAGATTTACATGCATCCATGCTACTACTATATTTTGTGGATTTGTTGGATTGATTGCGAGATAAGGCTCTCCATTAAAATTACTCGTATTCGAAAGATTCTGATTCTGTGCAAAAGCGGTCGCACAAGAAACAAAGAAGAATAGTAAGGTTGTTTTCATGTTCATTTTGTTTAGACATTCATATAGACCGCCAAGTACTTGAAAGGTTTAATACAGAAAAAAATCGGCGCCTCTTTCGAAACGCCGATTCTCTGGTTTGTTCTTTTGTTTTCCTGGCAGAAACTTACTTTGGTAAGCCCAATTTCTTTTTCATGCCTTTTTCTAATCCATCTTTGTGAAGGTAGATGTTAATCGTTTTCCACTTGAAATAGCTTTCAGATACGTACAGGTATCCTTCAGGGTAGTTTCCAGTTCCCCATGAATTCTTCACTAAGAAATAGCGTGTTCCTTTTTGATCTTTGTACAATCCAACGATGTGCATTCCGTGATCATCAGTAGTTGTTTTGTTATCGTATCCTTCCTGTCGAATTTCAGGAGTAACATCTACTTCTTCAACTGGTGTTTTGAACGCATTTGATTTCTTTTCTGCTCCTCCATCAGAGAAGTTTTTGTTGTCTTTTCCTGAAACCTCAATTGTTCCTGCATCGGATGGGTTAATTCCTAATCCATTGCTGAAGCTGAATCCTTTCTCAGAAACATCTGCACCCCACGCTAAACTGTATCCATTTCTCAATGCGTATTCCGCTGCATCCATCAAGTCGTCGAGGCTTACGTTGTAGCTTCTTCCCCACGCCCAGTTATCTGGAATTTCCAACAAGCATTCTTTGTTCATTTCGTGGTTTGTAAAAGACGTCAACGAAACATAATCGTCCATGTCCAATCCAATCGCGTCCGCATATGATTTTGGAGTATATTTTTTTCCTTCGAGTTCGAATTCCTTAACATCTTCACCAAGATAAGCGTCCAAAATACCGTTCAACGCATCTTTCCATGCCGTAGTCAACGACTTTGTTCTTCGGTTGTTCATATGACCCAAAAGTCCTTGAACGGCTCCATCTAGTACTGCGAACAACTCACTGTGATTGTGTCTTTCGGAACCGTAGTTCAATCCTTCGTATGCTTCTAATGGAACAATTCCATAGTTGCGAATCACATAAGGGATATCATGAAATGCTCCTCCTTCAGAGAAATTGATTTTCCCATCCATGCGGATGTACTTTGCTGCTTTACTTTCGTATGCTTTACGAACGATGAACATTTCTGATAACAAATCTGGATTGTCATTCCCTTGTCTCATCAATTCAGATTCAAAAAAGGATAATGCCGAAAAACTCCAACATGTTCCTGTGTACCCTTGACTTTGCACTGGCGTAGCATCTAGGTGAGCAACTTTCGAGAATTTATATTCACTTCCTTCGCTGTTCGTTGATGGTTCTGAGTAACCGAACTGCGCAAGGCTGATTGTAGAGGAGAGCCCTATAAATGATAAGGCAAAAAGTATTTTTTTCATGTGTTTAAAGTTTTTCTGCGGACAAGGTGTAGAAAAACTTCCGCACCCATGTAACCGCTTCGCTCTCGCATACTATTCTTTTAATCAAATTTCTTAATGATACTATGATTAAGAAATATCATGCTCATTTCATTCTAATGATTTAGTAGTCCCAAATATACGGAACACTGAGGTCGCTGCAAGAATAATTCCAAAAATTGATGTTTTGCGAGGATGGGCGGTCAATTAGCTATGCTGCTAATGCGTGGTCGGGGTTCGAGAGCCTCACCCCAACTATTTTCACTAAAGGACAAGAGGGGTGAGGCTCTTGAACCCCGTCCTTCAATGTAAGTTCATAATTATAACAAGATAATGCGTGAGCCGAGCGTTTTATTACTGAGTAGGCTGAGCGGAGTCGAAGCCTACTTCAAAATCCACCCGCTAAAACCGAGTTCTTGAGATTTTACCTTGATGTCAGTCATCGACTCATTTGAAAGGGCAGCTCCAGCCGAAACACGGTGAAGACCTCCTTTTACGTCAAGGATGAAAGCATTCATTCCTTCTGATTTCAATTTAGTCACCAGATTATCCGCGTTCTCTTTACTTCCAAAACAACCTACGATAAAATTCATCGAGTTCGGTTGAACTATAGGCTGTGGAGCAGGAACTTCCTCCGGTGCAAGGTCATCAACTGTTGGTTCTACTAACTCATTCTCCGTTTGTAACGATGTAACCTCGTCCAATTTTACATGGATGTATGTGTCCTCTGTGAAACGGTACGGAATAACATTATTGGGAATCTCATCAATTCCGTCAATTTGCTCCTGAAGTGTTGGTTCAGTATTCTTCTTAAAAGTGATGTCTTCTGGATAGTCCGCTTTATCGTATTTTCCTTCAGCACTTTGATAGAACGGATTGAAATCTTTAATGGAAATCATACCAGATTCCAAAACATCTGTTCGGGCAGGAATCCAAATGGAATAAAACGCAATTGGTAAGAAACACGCTGCAGCGACATATCTCCAAACACGCGATTTCTTCTTCGCTGGTGCAGGAGTCATTTCCACGACTTTCGCTGATCCGATAGCCTTCGGATCTTCTGTGTCGACTTTCTCAATAACCGATGCTTTCGGAAGGTGTCTTATTGTAGTTGACTCTTCCTCAACTTCCACCAAAATTGGTTCAACAATTGTTCGCTCGAGTGTAACTGTTCCTTCTTGCGCTTCCTCTACTTCATTTTGAGCAATGAAATGCACCTGATCTAAACCAAAAGAGGCCAGTAAAAGGTTAAAGAAACGATCTTGTTCGAATTGTACGTTGTTATTGGCGTCGTAGAACAAAATGCCCACACGGTCCAACTCAATGCGCTCACCATTCTCTAGGCGATGACTCCATTCAGATACGACTGAAGCTACTTCGCTGGAAGCCTCGTCAAACGAAACAGCCTTTCGCGAAGCCAACTCATTGATCAACAAACCATCATTGCTAATAAGTTGTTTGTTAAATAACAACGCTTTGCGTGGAGGAACCATAACCCCTTTTTCGTAGTCGATTTTTGCTGATAATTGCTCAGCAACAAATCCACCAAAAGTGGGTACGATCACACAATTGTGACGCAGTAATAAATCTCCTATGGCTTGTTCAATGTGTTTCATTGTATATACAAAGATACGAAATGCTACTGTACTTACGGAATAGGGAACCAAATGTTACAGAAAAGCCTGTACTTTTTCAACGTCCTCAGGAACATCTATGTTAGGCGTTTCAATATCGGTCTCGACCACTCGGATTGAATAACCGTAATACATCCAGCGAAGCTGCTCTAGTGATTCGATTTTTTCCAAACGTGTAGGAGTCAGTTTTACCAATTCGAGTAAGGTGTTTCGCCTGTACGCGTACACACCAATGTGTCGGAAAAATGGAAAGTTCTCTCTGTCTTCAGGTTTCGAATGATACTCGTTCGGAATGCTGCTTCGCGAAAAGTACAGTGCATCATTTTGATGATTGAGCACAAGCTTAAT
>JBGCDF010000174.1:0-18623 GCA_045105095.1 Crocinitomicaceae bacterium
GTAGTTGATACCATCTGGGTTACCACCAGGACCATCATATACTGCGCTATTTACGTTGAATCTACCCAATTGATAGAAATCGACACTGTTTCCTTTGTTCACACCTACTGTTGCAGGTACACCTCCGAAACCGTTCACTCCACTCGATGCAGAACCTGTGGTCCATTGCATATCTCCATAGTTGAAACAAACGTTTTGTCCAAGCCCCGTAATCGGATCTACTCCATCACTAATCACTACTTGAAATTCATTCAGTTTATCGACTTGTTGATTGTAGTATCCAACATTGTCCCAAGTAACGATTAAGTTCGTTGCAGATAGCTTATAGTGAATTTGTCCTCCTTGTGTATTTCTTGTATCAACATCTCCCCAAAAAGGAGCGACCATTGGTGTTCCAAAAGGAAAACCAGATGCAGAAAAAGTAGCGAGAGGTCCTGTAAACGTCAAGTTACCGTTTGTATTGATCCACACTTGCGTATAACTCGAACCGTAAAGATCAAATGTAAATGGCAAGGCAATTGGACCGAAACTTCCATCATCATTTCTAGGAAGCACCGTGTACGAGGCATCAATTGGAATGAAACAAGCACTTGTCGCTTTTGTCATTGCGGCCGCTGGTTTAGGTCTTTCGACACTTGTATTTTGCGCAGCGTCAATTTCGGAAGAGCTATTTGTTGATCTAAATAGGTTGTGTCTCGCTAGTTTTTGAGAGTCATAATCTGGATTGGTAACAGACGGGTCAATGATCTCTATTGTCTGATCTATTGACTGATCTATTACCTGAGCAAACGACCAGCTAGCAGACAGCAGAATCGTTATAACGAATAAAGCGCTCGTAGAAAAGCGCCAAAAATTTCGTGTTTTCATGTGGTTTATAGTTTTAAATTTGAGTTTAAGCTCCCCCAAAATACTGAGTATCTGCCTAAATCGAAAGTATGCCTACCTGATTTGTTGTAAAAGGGATCGACCATTTTCAAATTAGCCCCCACATCGAATAAACCACTATTTACATCGAGTAAATTTCTCTTACCGTTTTTTCCGCTCTTTTATTCTGAACGGTGAACATTTTATCTTTCGCACCACCTGCATTCGAATGATTTGGATACCATTTCCAGAGAAATCCTCCCACATAATTGTCATCTTGCCAGAATACATTGTATAAGGTCTTAAGTGCAAGTTGTTGCGCTTTTTCATTGACAGCACCATCCTCAGAATAGTCCCAAGGTCTTACTGCACAATTAGACACACTTCGATAACCGTATTCGGTAAAAAGTATCGGCCTATCAAATCCATCAGAAAAAGTATCCATTTTATCTTTGTGCGATTTCCATCCAGCCTCCAGCTTTTCGCCTGAGACATTCTCTTGGTCAGCTACGGGGAAATATGCGTCAATTCCTATATAATCGACATTCGACCAGAAAGGCACTCTATCATAATCATCCCAATTGGCAGCATACGTTAACTTGCCAGTGTAAATTTCCCGAATTTCTTTTATCAAATCAGCCCAATAGTCCGAACGTTGCTCAGCAAAATGTTTCAATTCCGTTCCAATACACAACATTTCCGCACCTTCCTCTTGCGCTACCTTTGCAAAAGCAAGAATATACTCTGTATAGTTCACTTCTAACTCTTCCCAATCTTTGTTCGAGTCCATCTTCATTTCACCGGTATACGTGCCATGTCCGATCCAAATTTGAGGCTTGACCATTACGGCAATATTCTGTGCATGAAGTTCTCGTATATAATTTCGTATTCCATCAATCCTCTCGCCTTTCCACTGCCATTTTAAATCAAACGACAATTCGGGCTTCGTATGAGAGGGCATGAATGCAAACGGAATTACCGCCGCCCAATTCGCACCAAGTGCTGCAACTGGCGAAACATTGGACGAATCAATTTCACCATTAATTGACACTAAACTAACTCCATTTATTTTGGTCATTTCGGAAGTTTGATTTTTCTGACCGAATACACTACTCGCCCCTATCAATATCACTATAAATAACGTGCCAATTCTGGTCATTTCACGTTCGATGATTCGGTATAACATTCAACTAAGTTACGAATAAAAGTAGCTATCAAAAAAAAGAACTTTTTATGCGTGCATAATAACTAAGAATTATTTATATTTGCTTTCAATAAAAAATTAAGCAATACTAAAATGTCAGAAAAACCTATAAAAGGAGGAGAATTCCTCATCCGCGACACTCAAGCATCGGAGATTTTTATTCCAGAAAACTGGACAGAAGAACAACGTATGATTTCAGATATGTGTGATGATTTTATTCGCACAGAAATTGAGCCTAATTTGGACAGAATTGATTCAATGGAAGATGGATTGATGTCTTCTATTATGGAGAAAGCTGGTGAATTGGGATTACTTGGAATGTCAGTTCCTGAAGAACTTGGCGGAATGGGTGTTGACTTTAAAACATCACTTTTATCTACGGAACGTTTAGGTAAAGGATACTCGTTTTCCGTTGCATACGGAGCACATACAGGAATTGGAACACTTCCACTTCTGTACTACGGAAATGAAGAGCAAAAACAAAAGTATGTTTCGAAATTAGCTACCGGAGAATGGAAAGCAGCTTACTGTTTAACAGAGCCAAGTTCAGGTTCTGATGCGAATTCTGGAAAGACAAAGGCGGTACTGTCAGAAGATGGAACTTACTACTCGATCACAGGACAAAAAATGTGGATCACGAATGCTGGATTCGCAAACTTATTTACGGTATTCGCGAAAATTGACGATGACAAGAAATTGACTGCATTTTTGGTAGAAGCCGATAGCGAAGGGATTTCATTGAACCCAGAAGAAAAGAAAATGGGAATCAAGGGGTCTTCTACTCGTCAGGTATTCTTTAACAATGTAAAAGTTCCAGTTGAGAATATGCTTTCTGAGCGTGAAAACGGATTCAAAATTGCCTTGAACATCTTGAACATTGGCCGTATCAAATTGGCTGCTGGTGTAATCGGAGGATCTAAAGAAGCAATCACTGATTCTGTGCGCTACTCGAACGAAAGAGAACAGTTTGGTCGTTCAATTTCAAAATATGGAGCAATCCGTTACAAACTAGGAGAACAAGCGACTCAGGTATTTGCAGTTGAATCTGCAACATACAGAGCGGGACAAAATATTGACGATGCCATTGCTGGACTAGTCGCTGGTGGAATGTCAAAAGGAGAAGCAACTTTAGCTGGAATTGAGCAATTCGCTCCTGAATGCGCCATCTTGAAGGTAGCGGGTTCTGAAGTGTTGGACTACGTTGTAGATGAAGCTGTTCTGATCTTTGGAGGAATGGGATTCTCAGCAGAGTCAAGTGTTGAGCGCGCTTATCGCGATGCCCGAATCAACCGAATTTTCGAAGGTACGAACGAAATCAACCGCATGTTGACTGTTGATATGGTATTGAAACGTGCATTGAAAGGCGAATTGGACTTGATGGGACCTGCCATGGCAGTTGCCAACGAATTGATGAGTATTCCAGAAATGGGAGACAAACCTGAAGGTGTTCTTGGAAATGAAGTTGAATACCTAAAAGGATTCAAAAAGGTTGTGTTGATGGTGGCTGGATCCGCTGTTCAGAAATTGATGCAGACGCTTGGAAAAGAGCAGGAAGTATTGATGAACATCGCTGACATGTCCATGTATGCATACCTCGCAGAGTCAACTTTATTGCGTGTTCAACAAATGATTGAATTAAAAGGAGAAGAAGCATGCGAAGCGCAAATCGCTATGGCAAAATTATTCTTCTACGATACAGCAGACAAAATGAACAAAGCAGCGAAAGATGCATTGAATTCATTTGCAGAAGGTGATGAACTAAGAATGATGTTGATGGGATTGAAGCGTTTCACGAAAACGGAAGCCTTCAACCCGAAAACAGCACGTCAGTTGATTGCATCTAAAATTATCGAAGCGAACGAGTACTGTTTCTAACAAATATTTGAATTAAAAAGAAGGGCTTAAATTTTCTAAGCCCTTTTTTTATGCCTTAACTTTTTGATTGACATTAATCTAAAATTGATTGCAAAATCGAGTACACATAAATAGGTAGTTTGCGTGAGATTTTCTTTAAAATCATCTTGTGATTGTACAAACTTCGGCTAACTTTAGATCAAACTTAAAACTAATTATTATGTCAGATACTGAATTACCAGAGGGAGCAATTGAAGTTGCGGTTGCAGAAATATGGGTCAACAACTGGAGAAACCCTACTACACCAGAACAAGAAGCAGCAAAACAGAGTGTATTGGAACTAAAAGGAATGTGGGTTCCCGGAGAAGACTTAATAAATATAATGCATGAAACTGGTGCTGTCAACGGAAGAAGTTATTTCGCTATTGATGAAGACAACCTTATACACACCCTATATGTTGGCGTTGATGCCGCAGGAAATGATATGGTGGATGAGGAGGCAGGACAATATGTATATGACTTCACTCGTCCCTGCCCTCCAACTTGCAGTGGAACAGGACCATTTAGATAGTCATGAATTTACTCAGTACAGTAGCCTGGGTCAGCAAGATCCTTTTGTTATTGAACATACTATTTTTAATCATTACTATTGTACGAACAACGCGCCGAAGTAAGCCTATGGGCTTACTTTTGGTACTTTTAGTGGGCACTTTCGGTATTGAAATTACATCTGAAATTTTAGCCAACAGCGGGATTGAGAACCTATATCTGACTCACTATTATTCAATCGGTCAACTTCTAGTGTTAGCGCTCGTCTACAATTCGTTTCTCGAACGGTTCAAAATCACCATTCCAATTGGGGTTACATTATTTTCGAGTATATTTTTGTTTCAACTGATTGACGGCTCAATTTTGTATAATAAATTCAATACTACGGGCTTCCTAGTTTCGGCTTGCGTGTTAATGTCTTTTGCCTTCTTTTATTTCATCGAACATATAAGTGAGAAAAAATATTGGGACACCTTCAATCTTGGGCTTTTTCTTTATCTTGGCGGCAGCTCTATTATCTTTCTAACTATGAATAGCTGGAAAGATCTCGAGGGCTGGAATATGATCATTTGGACCGTAAACGCATTATTGTCAGTATTGTTTCAACTTTTCGTATCCCTAACTATTTATCGCTATTATCGAGGTCATAAAAGTCAGAATGGAATTAGTTCTATATAGTATTGGATTCTCTATTTTCTTAGCAACTTTGCTTGTTATAGCCGTTATCTATTCTAAAAACACCATAGTCAAAACAGAACTCGCAAAGAAACAATTAGAAATTGACCATCAAAAGGTACTCGTAGAGCAATTGATTGAAGTACAAGAAGAAGAACGAAACCGAATCGCACGAGAGCTTCATGATGGTGTAAATGCCAAGTTGGCGACTGTTCTATTATTCGTCGCTCAACCGTCCGGGAAAATTGATGCCAATAGTGTTTCCGCTTCCATCAAAGAAGCCATGCAAATTTCTCGTCGAATTTCGTACGATCTTCTCCCTCCTACACTAGAAAGTTTCGGACTAAAAGGAGCGTTATTCGAATTATTTGAAGAGATCCAAGAAAAGTCTGAAATCGAAGTGACCATTCAACTGGCAGACGAGGTAGATGACGTTCCACAGAAAAAGCAGTTACACGTCTATCGAATTATTCAGGAGTCTCTCCAGAATTCTATTAAGTATGCCGAAGCTACTGCTATCGATCTAATTGCTAATTTTGATGAGAAGCTTGTTGTGATTTATCAGGATAATGGAAAAGGAATGGATTTCGAATCTACGCCGCAACTAGGATTAGGACTTAAGAATATCGTAGCTCGCTCGGAAATGATACCTGCCCTTCATGAGTTCAATAGCGAACTTGGAAAGGGATTTCAAACCAAACTAACAATTGAATTATGAGTGCCCCCATTAAGTTAATCATTGCTGATGATGAAGAGCTGTTCAGAAAGGGAATGGCCCAATTGGTGTCAGAACATCCTCAAATCGATGTGATTGGTGAGGCTGCAAACGGACAGTTATTAATTAACCTATTGCGAGCGAGTGAAGTTTTACCAGACATCATTCTGCTCGATTTGAAAATGCCAGAAATGGATGGAGTTCAGGCGACCAAAGTGATCAAGAAGGAATTCCCTGACATTCGGATTGTCGTACTCACCAGCCATTACACGAAAGTCTTTATTGTAAACATGGTCCACATTGGTGCGTCTGCTTTCCAGCGTAAGGATACTTCACCAGCGAACATCATCAACTGTATTATCGAAGTACATAAAAATGGATATAGCTTCGATCATGAAATCATGAAAGTGCTTCAAAAGAGCTTTGTGAGCGGAGAAAAAATCCGCAAATCTCAATTCAATGAAACTCCCCTTTCGGATAGAGAGAAGGAAATACTTCAATTGATTTGTCAGCAGATGAAGACCTCCGAGATAGCCGAAAAACTATTTATCAGCACGCGAACAGTCGATGGTCATCGAAACAACCTACTGTTAAAAACGGAATCAAAAAATATTGCCGGACTCGTCCTCTATGCAATCGACAAAGGAATTTACCTGATTTAACGCTCTTACTTCTGAAGAACGATACCGTCAGCAGTAAATCCTAATTTGAACTCAGGATCTGTAATCTTTTCGATTTCTTCAGGAGATTTACCCGCATCTTCTGCAAAGTGACGTAACATGTCTACTGAAACGGTATCGTTAAATGCCGTCCCGTGGAAATATGCCTTCGTTCCTGGCTCCGTACCTGGAGGAATTGTGAAGTGATCCTTGAATCGAACCATAAACGTCTCACCGTTACCCGCATCTACGTTTACCCAACATCCAGCTTTCGCGCACACATCAACGATTTCTCCTTCGAATGTAAACTCCGTAGCATCCATCATTTTCTCATTCACTTCCATCACCTTGTCTACGCCAACTGATTTCTCAGGCGCAACCTCTACAGGCCCGTAACTTTTACCAAGTTTAGGAGCTTTACTGTTTCCCGTCATTTCTTTTGAGTCTCCACAAGAAGCTGCGAATACTACAACTGCGATAAGTGCTAAGTAAGTTTTCATGTTGATTGATTTTCTACAAATATCTGAAGAAATATTGAATAGTGAGTAACGCAGGTTGCATAATTGGTTTTTGGATTCCATTCGACTGCGCGCAGCAGACTTTCTTTAACAGCTTAATTCTCAATCAATCGAGTAGAAACAAAAATCCCAACTTCGGCTCCGATAGTTATCGGAGGAAGTTGGGATTGAATATCGTTAATGACGTTCTACTACAAAAGGTAGTTCGTCATAAAATCATTAATTGGAATAACTTTTCCGTCAACATCGATATGTCGAACACCAGATGCTACGAGGAAACGCATAATTACCGCGCGAGCTCTTTCATTGTTTTCCACCATTTCTAGTTTTGCTGTTTGCGACCCTTCATCGAAAGCAACCTTGAAGTAACTAGTATAGTACGTAGCAGCTCCGCTAATCTCTTCTTTTGTTTTACCGCTCATAACAAAGACATAGTCTCCATCGGCTTTACTCTTTGCTAATTCTTCCGACCCTTCGGTTACGGCTATTTCATTCGCTTCTTGGGCAAAACTTACTGTCGCAAATCCTACGAGAAACATTAGGGTATACATTAATTTTTTCATGGCTCATTTTTTATCTAGACGAAGTAATTCGACTAAAAGTTGTATTGTTGTATAAGCTAATCTACAATTTTTTTGCCAATTTTTAATTAATGAGTTCTCTATTACCATTCAAAACAAAAGGTGCGGTTGAAGCAGGGTGCGATGAAGCTGGAAGAGGGTGCCTCGCGGGGCCCGTTGTGGCAGCGGCTGTTATCCTTCCAGAAAGCTTCAAAAATGAACTGCTCGATGACTCGAAAAAGTTGACTGAAGCGAAACGGAAGAAGCTCAGACCGATTATCGAAAAAGAAGCCCTAGCCTATGGTGTATGTTTTGTTGATGAAAAAGAAATTGATGAGATCAACATCCTTAACGCTAGTTTCACAGCTATGCACAGAGCAGTCGATCAGTTGAAGATGAAACCCTCCATGCTATTGATTGATGGAAATCGATTCAATCCTTACCCGGATATTCCGCACGAGTGCATCATCAAAGGAGATGGGAAATACTTATCAATTGCGGCTGCGTCTATCTTGGCAAAAACCTATCGCGACGAATACATGGAAAAACTACATGAAGAATTCCCCATGTACGATTGGAAAAACAACAAAGGTTACCCAACAGTAAAGCATCGAGCGGGAATTTTCGAACATGGCGATTGCAAATACCACCGTAAATCTTTTACCCTACTTTCTCCTGAACAGCTTTCGTTATTTCCTCAGACTTAAAATCGTCTGGATTGACCTTAGGTTTAAAACATTCCATTGTTGATTGAAAAATCAGCGCTCCAACTTCTACAGGTCCATTCTAGCTATTTTTGATAGAAATATCATTTCATGTTTAAGCGCGTTCTTCTTGGACTTGTTCTTGTCGCCAGTGTGGTCTGGATCGGATATACCGCATTTGGCATCCTCACGACGACTAATGATTACTCGGAAGCCCACGTTTTTAATAAGGATGACGGTCAAATCCTGATTGTCAATCGGTCGAACGAAATGAATTTTTCTGCAGTTGATGGATTTGTCTCAAGTCCGAATTTTGAACTATCCGAATCTCTCAATCAAAACTATAAAACGGGTTTTTTCAGTTCTTCCCGTCCGCATTTCTTGTTAATTAATGATGGTAACTGGAATCCGAAATCGATCAAATCCGTTTTTAATCGAGAGGATATCAGCATTGATCAAAGCAAAAAATCCTTCTCTTTCGACAAATGGTCCGGTACCTACAAGAAAGACAGACTTTATGTTTCACAGGAGAAATTTGAGTTAAACGAAAAAGCACTTGACGAATTTATCTACGATAAGAAAGCAAGTGCATCCGTTCTCTATTTTGGCGAACAGAATGCCATTACTTCGGTATTGGACATCTACTTCAAAGCAAATGGCAAGGTCGATTACATCACGCGAAACGAAAATATCGAGCAGGGAAAACAAATTCGGGACGAAGAACTCTTTGGGGGTTACATCAGCAGGAAATCCAGTGATTATCATTTTTATGAACGTGATTATTACGCCACTCTGGATGAAGAATTTGTCAAAAGTCCCATGCCTAAATGGCTTCAAGCTGGGTTTGTACAGGTCAACTATGCTGGCGAAACGATGATCATCTCCGATTACATCGATGGACAAGACCCGATTCTCATCCTGAATGATTTACAGCAGACCATCGATGATTATTCTTTCGAGACTCGGCTAACCTCAACCTTTCCTGATGCTGGAAAAAGCTACTTCGTAAAGTACTTGGAAGATTTGGTCGTATTCTCACAAAAAGAGGAGATCTGTGATCAATTCATAGCAGATTACAAGCTCGGAAAGACGATATCTCAGAACACAGCTTCCCAAAAAAGAGTGTTTGGTGATCTTCCTCAATCCGTTTCGGAACGCTACATCACAGAAGATCTTCGACTTTCGAAAGCTGTCTACAAAGGGTATTTACTTGAAACCCAGTTCGGGAAATCGGAGATCAAAGTAGAATCGCAGGATCAATCCATTGCGATGACCTGTAATTTTGATATTGTCGACTTCAAACCCTTCGATGAACCCGGCGAAGTTGTAGCTCTTGGATCAAAAGGAGAAGTGAGTTTCTTCAGTCGCGGGGAGCAAGTTTGGAAGAAACAAATGGAAAGCAAAGCACTAGGTGAAGTTCAGGTCATTGAACTACACGGAGGAGGTGCCCAACATGTCCTTGTGAATTCTGAGGATGTTATTTATCTCTGGGATTTGAAGGGTAATCCTGCACCTGGATTTCCGATTGAACTTGAAAGCTCAGCTGTTAATGAGGTGAAATTTTATCGTTGGAAAGACAAGGGATACTTCCTTATTACTGACGAACAGTTATCCACTATTCAATTTGACTCTGAAGGACGCGAATTGGAAGTATTTAAGTCAGCCGTGGTTCCAACTCGGAAAATTGACGTTTGGGCTAGTCAAGGACGATTGTTCTTCGGATTTGCCTCAGTCGCCGAATTTAACATGTTCGAAGTGGCAATAAAGAAATCCTTGCGAACGTTCAGCATACCAGAGAATAGTCAGCCGATTAAGACGCCAAATCAGCTTTTCCATTTTGGCTTTATTAACGGTAGATTATGCCAAATTGATCAAAAAGGAACTAAAACGGAATTTGAGAAATATGAAGAGGGTCAACTTCTTCCAGTGAATCACCAATCCAATAACCCAACACTCATCGTTAGATCACGAAATAACATCCACCTAATCAATCAAAAAGGCATTGAAATAGGTAAGCTTCGGATGCCTTTTAACGAGATTGAGGAGGTTGACTTTTTTAACCTGAATTCAGGAAAAACAGTAGTTTCCGTTATTGATGGTCTAGAGAATAACGTATATTTGTATAACGTAACCGGAACCGAACTAACTGAGAACTCACTTGAAGGGAAAACTCGAGTGCATGTGTCAGCGTTTGGCGAAGGCTTTACTGTAACTACAGTGGTTGATAATTATATCATCCAATATTTTGAAAACTAAAAACAAATTATCAGAATGAGAGCATTAAAACGTTTAGCATTATTTGCTGTCGTGTCTTTATCTTTCTCAAGTTTCGGTCAAAACTACTTAGGGGTACACAGCAGTAACTTTGGTGGTGTGATGGCTACGGACCTTCAACCGGCAAGCTTCGTAGATGGAAGATTTAAATTCGACCTCAACTTAGCAAGTTTCAACTTTGGCTTGTGGAACAACGCCGCTTACTTCGATTCTGGCGACATGCCAAAATGGTGGACAAAGTCATTTAAACAAGATGACTTCGGTGGTGGAGTAACCGGATATGAAACTGGAGGGACAAATGTACACAATGATTGGATTCTTCCTGATTCATCATTTGCCGATCGTTACATCATTCGAAATTACGACGAACTAGGGAATCCTAATGGAAGAGAAACCATAGGGATTTACAACAACGTACAGGTGGATGTATTGAACTTCATGTTCCACATCAATCCGAAAATTGCCGTTGGATTCGCTGCTAAATTCCGTAGCATCACGAACGTTGATGACATCGATACGAAATTAGCTGTCTTAGCTGAAAATGATCTTGACGTTGCACAATTGTGGAATACACAATTCAACGAGAGTTTACTTGATGTGAACCACATGTCATGGATGGAATATGGATTCATTTACTCTCAAGTCTTAAAAGATGATGGCGAGCACTTCATGAAAGTTGGAGGTAAAGCGAAATGGCTTTCAGGTTATTCTGCTGCCTACCTTCACACAAACAACTTTGAGTATAACCTTCTCAACAGTGATACTACGCAGTATTTACAAGGAGACTTTGCTTACGGTTACTCAAACAACCTTGACAACTTAGGATCTGAAGAAGGAATTCCAAGTTCTTCCTCTAAATTCGGTTTAGGATTGGATCTCGGATTCGTTTACGAATGGCGTCCAGATTGGAAAGAGTATAAATACGACATGGATGGTGAAACCAACCTTTGGAGAAGAGATCAGGAAAAGTACAAGTTACGTGCTGGTGTTTCTATCTTGGACATTGGAGGTATGCGTTTCCAAAAAGGTGCCTTAACTTCAGATTTCAATGTAGGGTTAGAACAAGGTCAACTATTTGACTTAGCCACATTTAACGATGCTAACAGTTTTGCAAGCTTTGATTCTATCGTAGATAGTTTAATTTCGGTGCCAGGCAACGGATGGACATCTACTGATGATAAGGCTACGTTCTTCATGAGCACGCCAACAGCATTCAGCTTCCAAGTGGATTACCACATCTGGAAATACTTCTACGTAAACGCTACGGGTATCGTGAGTGTTCAAAACAGAAAGAACCCACACCGTGTGAGAACAGCTAATCAATTCTCGGTTACTCCGAGTTTTGATCACTCATGGTTCGGTGTTCATATGCCATTCTCTTACAACAAATACTCTGGATTCAAATCTGGTTTAGGAACACGCCTCGGACCACTAACGGTTGGGGTAACAGATTTCAGAACATTATTTGCAGCAGGAAAAATCAAAGGAGCTGAATTCTACGCAGGATTAAGAGTTCCAATTCTATACGTTCACCCAAGTGATGTTGATGGTGACCTTGTATCAGACAAAATGGACGAGTGTTTAGTCGTTCCTGGAATCTGGGAATTCAAAGGATGTCCTGATACTGACCGTGATGGAATCAAAGATTTGGAAGATTTGTGTCCAAATACTCCAGGTTTAGCTGAGTACCAAGGATGTCCTGATACAGATGGTGATGGTATTCCAGATAAAGATGACAAGTGTCCAGAAGAAGCTGGAGACGTTGCATTTGATGGATGTCCGGACAGAGATAACGATAGCATCATCGATTCTAAAGATGATTGTCCAGATGTCGCTGGTCTTCCTGCATTCAAAGGATGTCCTGATACGGATGGTGACGGAATCAAAGATGAAGACGATGCGTGTCCAGACGTTCCAGGTCCGCTAGTAAACAACGGTTGTCCTGATACAGATGCTGACGGATTGTTCGATTTCATTGATGAGTGTCCAACTGAGTTCGGACCAAAAGAGAACAACGGATGTCCATGGCCAGATACAGATGAAGATGGATTGCTTGACAAAGACGATAAGTGTCCAAACCTTGCTGGTCCATTGGCAAATGACGGTTGTCCTTACCAAGATACTGATGAAGATGGTATCCTTGACAAAGACGATGATTGTCCGACAGTTGCAGGTGTTCCTTCGTCAGAAGATGGAAAGAACGGTTGTCCTGAAATTGAAAAAGAGGTAGAAGAAATTCTTCGTACAGCGTTTGAGAACCTTGAGTTCCAAACTGGTAGAGATGTAATTAAGCCAGAATCAATTCCTTCATTAACGGAATTGGCTGAAGTACTTGTGAAAAAGCCAGATTGGAAACTTCAAATTGCTGGTCACACGGATAGTCAAGGGAACGATCAAAACAACTTGATCCTTTCTAAGAAACGTGCTGAAGCTGTGAAGAACTTCATGGTCTCACAAACAGTTGCTGCAGATCGATTGAATGTACTTTACTTCGGTGAGACAATGCCAATCGCTGATAACGGAACGGCAGAAGGTCGTCAACGTAACAGACGTGTAGAGATGAAGATTATCTTCAACTAAGCATAAGATCAATTAATATTCAAGCCCCGTCTCGATAGCTATCGAGACGGGGCTTTTTTTACGCAATCAACACGAAAGTGTGAAGTACTTATCCATGAACGGTAGTAATCTCCGTAATAGGATGACTATCTTTAAGAGTCACATATACATCAATCATGAGATTCCTACTTAAATTGCTCTTTCTTCTTCTCTCGATTATTGCGATTGTTTTAATCGTAGGGCTATTTGTTGATGGTGATTTTTCCGTCAGTCGAAAAGTAACAATCAATCAGCCCAAAGAAGTTACCTTCGAATATTTATCGATGATCGGAAATCAACAAGACTATGGTGTCTGGCAAAAGAAAGACGCGAACATTGTTATCAAAACAACAGGAACTGACGGAATGGTAGGATTCATATCTTCTTGGGACAGTTCCATGGAAGAAGTGGGAGCAGGAGAACAAGAGATTACTGAAATCACTGATAACAAATTGATTGCTACTGAAATTAGGTTTAAGCGCCCCAGGGAAATTACGAGCCAAGCCTATTTAGAGATCAACGAGGAATCAAGCAATTCGTGCACTGTTGAGTGGAGACTGGAAGGCGGAAGTCCCTACCCATGGAACATTTTCGCCTTGTTCATAGATATGGAAAAAGAAATTGGTCCTGATTTGAAGAAAGGCCTGCAAAACTTGAAGTCCATTTTGGAATCACAGAATAATTAAGCTTAGTTCAATTGTCACTAGGAAAGAATGCCATTTCTGGCTAATTTTGGAAGGTGATTAATCTTCAGAAGAAACACCGCTTCATTCTCAGTATATTATCGGGGATTTTACTCGTTATTTCGTTTCCTTACACAGGAAGCATGACGCCATTAGTGTTCATCGCTCTAGTACCATTATTACTCGTTGAAAGCTACATAACGGCCAAACATTATCGATCGCGCAAAGTCTTTACTCACGCATTCATCACCTTTCTTATTTACAACGTTGGCGCCACCTGGTGGGTAGCATTCGCTGATCTCAATGGAGCTATTTTGGCCTTCGTTGCAAACACCTTATTGATGTCTTCGGTTTTCTACCTGTTTCATCTCACTAAAAAATATGTAGGATCCAAGGAAGGATACCTTTCTCTGTTGATTTACTGGATCGGTTTCGAGTACTTACACTATCACTGGGAAGCCTCATGGACGTGGCTCACATTAGGAAATACATTCTCGATTGTTCCTTCTTGGGTGCAATGGTATTCTTTCACTGGTGCCATCGGAGGATCATTTTGGATTCTTTGCATCAATCTACTGATTTATCGAGTGTATCAAAATCTTTGGATAAAAGGAGAAACATGGAGAATTCAAACTCCCCTGCTCATAATGGCAGGTGCCTTCTTTGTCATTCCGATGACCATTTCGCTCATCACCTACGCGACTTACACAGAAAAAGAGAATCCCTACGAAGTAGTAGCAATTCAGCCCAACATTGATCCTTACAATGAGAAGTTTTTGGCGAACCCAATGACTCAATTGCAAGCAATGGGCGAACTGATGCTGAGCAAAGCTACTAAGAACACAGACTTAATTCTAGCTCCCGAAACGGCAATCAGCTCTTCCTTCGATGAGGGAAATTTTAAGCGAATGGGGTACTACGTGTACTTGAAGTCAATTCAAGATGAATTAGACGGAACTCCTATTTGTATCGGAGCATCAACGGTTAAGTTCTTTGAGAAGCCCAACTCACGAGCATCGAGATTACACAACGGAGGCCCAGGTTACATTGAATACTACAATACCAGTATTTTTATAGATCAGGAAAGTGAACCACAGATCATTCATAAATCTAAATTGGTTCCTGGAGTGGAAAGCATCCCGTTCTCTGATTTTTTACCTTTTCTTGAGGATCTTGCCATTCAAAACGGTGGAACCAGTGGAACACTTGGTACAGAACCTTTCCCTAAAGTTTTCTATGATAGAGATGCAAAATTTGCTCCGGTCGTGTGTTACGAATCTATATACGGCGGCTGGGTAGCAGAACAATGCAGAAATGGCGCTGAGCTCATTTGCATCATAACCAACGACGGATGGTGGGACGATACTCCCGGCTATAAACAACATTGTAGTTTCGCTAGTTTGCGCGCCATTGAAAACAGACGATCCATTGCTCGCTCCGCGAATACTGGAACAAGTTGTTTTGTAAATCAACGTGGTGATATTTTGCAACCAACCAAATGGTGGACAAAAGACGTTATTAAAGCAACACTCAATTTGAATTCCGAGCAATCGTTTTTCACTACTTACGGAAATGTTATGGGGAGAAGCTTTGCCTTTGTGGCTGCATTGCTCATTCTATTCACGTTTGTAAAACGCTTCAAAAAATACAGATCTTCATTATGACACCTGATTCAGAAATAGATGTTAATTCTCTTGTGGATGATCATAGCGATTACCTATTGTCATTTGCAATGTCCAAGTTGAAAGACATCGACCTTGCGAAAGATTTAGTACAAGACACATTGGTATCCGCAATTACCAAACTCGACACTTTCGAGAAAAGAAGTAAATTGCGCACGTGGCTTACCAGTATTCTTAATCGAAAAATTATTGATCACTGGCGAAAGGCGGAAACGCGTTATACCGATCCTATCTCTTCCTTTTTTCAGCAAGACGGCAAGCCGGGACACTGGCTCGATTCCCAAGGAAAGAACAAAACTTTAGAGACGATAGAAGATCAAATCTCTAAAGAAGAGACCAACATGGAACTCGCTGACTGCCTCGGAAAATTGCCGGACAAATGGAAGGGCGTAGTGGCTTCAAAATACCTGGAAGAAAAAGATAGTGAAGAAATTTGTAATGATTTTGAGATTACCTCTTCCAACTTGTGGGTAATCATTCATAGAGCGAAATTAGTTTTGCGCGATTGTTTACAACATAAATGGGAGCTGTGAGAAAGTGTGAGCAAATAACTTTATTGTACGAAAGAGCCAATTTTGAGGCACTTTCCGCTGAAGACAAAGAAGAACTTCAGATGCACATGGACAAATGTACCAAGTGCAATGGCTATATCGAAGATAGTAAGAAATTGGACCGATGGTTGAAAGAAAAGTTTTCACAACTGGATATAATCGCCAATTTCACAGCTGAAGAAAAACAAAAATTAAAAGAAAGTCTGAGCAACACTTTTTAACGCGCGACCCTATTTCGGCACCCCAAGAAAAAAGATCTTGAATAAATCTGTAAGGATTTTAACACTAGTCCCTCTAATATGCGGGTAATCATTCATAGGACACCATTAGTTCCTAATGATTATCTTTAATGAAAAGAAGAATCGTGAAGAGATGCGAACAAATAACGCTTGATTTCGAAAGAGGTAATTTTGAAGCTCTATCTGTAAAGGATAGGCTTGAAATGAGAATGCACATGGCTATCTGCACCAAGTGTCGTCGATATGCAAAAGACAGTAAAAAGATGGACCTGTGGTTGAGGCGAAGAGCTGAACTAGCACAATTTTCCTTTAGTGAAAACGAAAAACAAGCCCTCAAAGACAGATTTAAGTAGGCAATTTAGAGCTGCAGAGCTTTAAGATAAGAATGCTTCAATCCATCAAAATCCCATTTCTCATCAGAATAAAATTCATGTTGGTCGGATGATTTCAAGGAATTGATGACCTCCATCAAACTCGATATCGAATAGAAAACGGACGTCGTATTAAAGTCTTCGTAGTTCCCAAATGACTCTTCCATCAACAGTGGTTTCTTGAACCCAAAAGCGAGGTTAAACGATCCCGAAATTTGATATTCGTAGAGTGAATACGAATCGTGCTGCGGATGAATCAATGGAAGAATATAATCCGAAGCGTTCAGCACCCCGTAAAACTCATCCGTTTCGATGAAATTATCCCATAAGATCACGTTCTCCTCAATTTCTAGTGCTGCAATACGCTTCTTAACGTAGCTCCCATCACCATCGGCATGCTCGCATCTCCCTAAAAACAACAGTTTGATGTGATTGCTGAGACCTATCTTCTCAATAGATTCGAACAAGGCATCGTAATCACGCCGACTGCGCTCTACCTGTCCAGGAATGCAAACCCAGATTTGGTTCGGATCTTTCTTCAGCTCTTTAGAAGGATAGTTCGGATAAAATACTGTGTAGAGTGGATTCAGATTAACTGACTTCCTCAATTCAGGATCAACTTTGTCAATCAGATAATCGTTCAGCACGAAATAACCATCTAGGTTCTTAGTTATCAGCTTTTGTGAATGACTTCCCTGTAGCTTTCTCAAATTGTGAATTACGCCATAGAGCTGAACATTCTTCAACTTTGGAAGGAGGAAGAAATTCTTTAGAACATTCCCTTGTGCTGTGTTAAAGACAATCCGATCAAATCTTCCATTTTTGAGGATTTTTCGAATGATTCGTAAATCAATCCACTGCTTGAGGCCACTTCGTAATTCGATGTAATGCACCTTATCTAAACCGTCAAAATACTCCACGTTGGATTTCAATGACGAATTACAAATCAATGTCACCTCGTGAGCATCAGCTTTCAAATAGCGCAGTTGAGCGTACAGGCACTCATCGTGAGATCCACCCATTTCGACCAACGCTATTTTCTTTGCTCCGCTCATTTGGATTCAAGATTACGGATAGTAGTTGATTTGACCAAATTTTTATTGAAAGAGACAAGCTACCCAAATGCGCGGCGGTTTGAATCAAGCTGACTCAGCAAACAAAAAAAAATAAATGACTATTTTAGGAGGCAATACATAACTCCCAAAATCTAACAACATGAAAGCTGTACTCCTATCATTACTCTTGTTCCCTATTTTATCATTTAGTCAAGAAGTTGTCACAGACACCAAAGACCTATCGAGAAAGGATAAGAAAAACATTGACGAAAGTACCGTTTCGATGTGCAACTGCATCGAGGAGCAGATAAACACGCTACACCCTAAAACAATAGAAGTAATGCGTTTAATCGCTGAAAAAGGAGAGGCTGCTGCTATAAGTGAATTAGAAACAATGATGGAAGAAATGGAGCCAGAAGAAGTGAAAGAGCTTCTAAATTCTTTCAGTAAAATGGAATCTGGAGAGTTTTCTGAACAAATATCTGTGTGCAATTATATTGAGGGATTAAGTCAGGACATACAAGATCAAATAAATGCCTCACAGGGACCTGCTTACGATTATTTCATGACTATATTAGGTAGTGAAGAAGCATGCGAACTCACCAATTATGTTTACGGTGTAGGGTTGGCTGACGAAGAATGAATACATCGCATCAAACTCATTGGTGCCCACACTGCAGTTTTTGCTCACCCATTTGCACTCAACATTGCATTTGGTAGTTGATTTGACTAGAAAATGAGGTTAGTGTCGGGGGCCGAGAGCCTCACCCCTCTTTTGAGGAAGAAACTAAAAAACTATTTCAGGTAAACGCTTTAGGGGGGGGGAGGCCCTCGAAACCCGAATTCCCATCTCTAATCAAACAACGAA
>JBGCDF010000175.1:0-9715 GCA_045105095.1 Crocinitomicaceae bacterium
TGATTTCGCATGTTTGCTTTACAACAAGTACGTTGTCAACAAAATGACAAAAGAAGAAATCAAAACAATCATCCTTGATGCTGTTGAGATTGAAAAAGAATTTATCCTAGATGCACTCCCAGTGAAATTGATCGGTATGAATAGCGATCTAATGTCACAATACATAGAATTCGTTGCCGACCGTTTGCTTCAAGAGCTTGGAAACGACAAAGAATTCAACGTATCAAATCCTTTCGACTTCATGGAAATGATTTCGATTCAAGGAAAGACCAACTTCTTCGAAAAACGCGTTGGTGAATACCAGAAAGCAGGCGTTTTGAATAACGACGGAGCACAGAACTTTAGTCTCGACGAAGACTTTTAAAATATCGTTTGTCCGTCAACCAACGGATAAACACCCAAGACCAAGCCGATATGTTCGTCTGTTGACGAATGAATCAAAAAATTAATACTAGAAACAAAAAAATTAACGTGCCCATGTATGTTGTAAAAAGAGACGGAAGAAAAGAAGCAGTAAAATTTGATAAAATCACGGCGCGTATTGCCAAGATGTGCTATGGACTGGATCCATTAGTATCACCGGAGGCAGTTGCGATGAAAGTGATCGAAGGATTATTTGATGGAGTAACAACAACTCAGTTGGACAACCTTGCAGCGGAGGTGGCTGCAGCAAAAACAATTGATCACCCAGATTACGCGTTGCTTGCATCACGTATTGCGGTATCAAACCTACACAAGGAAACAAAAAAATCATGGTCTGATGTAATTACAGACATGTACGAATACATTGATCCTAAAACGGGTGAGAATGCTTCTCTTATCGCGGATGATGTATACCAAGTAATTCAAGAAAACAAAGACAAATTAGATTCTAGTATTATCTACGATCGTGACTTCCGCTACGATTACTTTGGTTTCAAAACATTGACGCGTTCTTACCTGATGAAATTGGAAGGAAGAATCGTTGAGCGTCCGCAACACATGTTGATGCGTGTTTCTGTTGGTATCCACAAAACGGATATCGATGCAGCGATCAAAACATACAACTTGATGTCTGAAGGTTGGTTCACACATGCGACACCAACATTATTCAACTCAGGTACTCCAAAACCTCAAATGTCATCTTGTTTCTTGTTGACAATGAAAGAGGATAGCATTGGCGGAATTTATGACACATTGAAATCATGTGCGCAAATTTCACAATCTGCAGGAGGAATCGGGTTGTCTATTCACGATATCCGCGCAAAAGGATCATACATCAAAGGAACGAACGGAGAATCGAACGGTATTGTACCAATGCTACGTGTATTCAACGATACTGCGCGTTACGTTGATCAAGGTGGAGGAAAGCGTAAAGGATCTTTCGCTATCTACATTGAACCATGGCATGCAGATGTATTCGATTTCCTTGATTTGAAAAAGAACCACGGTAAAGAAGAACAACGTGCAAGAGATTTATTCTACGCATTGTGGGTTCCAGATTTATTCATGAAGCGTGTGAAAGAGAACGGAGACTGGACATTAATGTGTCCACACGAGTGTCCAGGACTTTCAGATACACACAGTGCTGAATTCGAGGCGTTGTACACGAAGTACGAAGCAGAAGGAAAAGGAAGAAAAACGATCAAAGCGCAAGACTTGTGGTTCAAAATTTTGGAATCACAAATCGAGACAGGAACACCATACATGTTGTACAAAGATGCCGCGAATGCGAAATCGAACCAACAGAATTTGGGAACAATCAAATCTTCAAACTTGTGTACGGAGATCATCGAGTACACTGCTCCAGATGAGGTAGCAGTATGTAACTTGGCTTCTTTGGCATTGCCGAAGTACGTGAATGAAGACAAAACATTCGATCACCAACGTTTATTTGATGTGACGTACCAAGCGACATTGAACTTGAACAAGATCATCGATGGAAACTTCTACCCAGTAGAAGAGGCGCGTAACTCAAACATGCGTCACCGTCCAATCGGATTGGGAGTTCAAGGATTGGCGGATACCTTCATCATGATGGGCTTCCCTTTTGAGTCAACTGAGGCGAAAACATTGAACAAAGAGATTTTCGAAACAATCTATTATGCGTCAATGACTGCATCAAAAGATGTTGCGAAGGTTGAAGGACCATACGAAACATACAAAGGGTCTCCAGTATCAAAAGGAATCTTCCAATTCGATATGTGGGATGTGACTCCATCAGATCGTTGGGAGTGGGATGTGTTGAAAGAAGAAGTGAAAGAGCACGGTGTACGTAACTCATTGTTGCTTGCTCCAATGCCAACAGCATCTACAGCTCAGATCCTTGGAAACAACGAATGTTTCGAGCCATATACATCGAATGTTTACACACGTCGTGTATTGTCAGGAGAATTCATCGTAGTAAACAAGCACTTATTGAAGGACTTGGTTCGCGAAGGATTGTGGACGAAAGAGATGCGTACGAAGATCATGGCAGCAAATGGTTCTGTACAAAACATCAACGAGGTTCCTCAGAACTTGAAAGATTTGTACAAAACAGCTTGGGAAATTTCTCAGAAAGCAATTATCGAGCAAGCTGCTGATCGTGGAGCATACATTTGTCAATCTCAATCATTGAACATCTTCATGGAGAATGCAAACTTCGGGAAACTGACGTCAATGCACTTCTTCGGATGGGAGAAAGGATTGAAAACAGGAATGTACTACCTCCGTACGAAAGCAGCAACTGACGCAATTAAATTTACGATTGAAAAAGAGGTTGTGGCAGAGCCAACAGCGAAGTCTATTGAAGAAGCGGAAGCAGAAGCGTGCGCAATCGACAATGGAGACGATTGTGAGGCGTGCGGAAGCTAAAATACTCCTCTCTGTTGCGGAGGATAACTAAAGCAACAAAACAACAACAAATAAAACCTGTATAACAGAGAATAGTGCCATTCGAAGTAATACAAACAAAAAGGCCTAAGTTTCGACTTGGGCCTTTTTGATGATTGGAGAATGGGAATGCGGGGTTCGAGAGCCTCACCCCTCGGAGAAAACACTCTGAAATGAAAGATGGGAGCTTTGACATGAAAGAAGGGAGGGGTGAGGCTCTCGAACCCCAAAACTGCTTCACAGCAAGGTGTGTTCTTTCGTTTTAATTTACACTTTAGTCAATCGACCTTGCCAACAACTCAACAAATGGGCGTCGCGCATTGCTGAGCCAAAACGAATTACTAGTTTGGTCGGAAACAACTTTTTATGAAGACAATTATACCATTCATTTTTTTCACTTGTTCCACGATTTACTCATTTGGTCAGCTTACAGAAGAAGATTTAGACTATAACAATGCCGCGGCTACCGTAGGTAACTCAGGAAGCTTTTTCACAAGTGCTCAAAATGGAGCAGGTTATGAGGTCCCGAAAGGCGGAGGAGTTGATGCCATTTACACAAGCCAATTCTGGTTCGCAGCAAGAGATATTAATGGAACGGTGTATACTTCTCTCGGAGGAAATGGACAAAATACTGATGTGGACCAGGGGCCCTATTCTACAAGCAATTCATACTCCGATCCGGATTATGACAAACCATACATGATCACTCTTTGTCAGGAAGAAATAGATCAGTTCAATTTATGGTGGGAATGTGAAAATGGAATAGCGAATCCGGATTGTGCAACTGCTGTTGAGCCCTCAAGTGACGTTCTGAATTCAATTTATGGTTGGCCAGCAAATGGAGATCCATCACTGGGTCAAGCCTTTCAGTTAGCGCCATTTTTCGATCGAGATGGAGATGGAACATACAATCCAATAGCAAGTGGAGATTACCCGTTAATCAAAGGATGTTGCGCAACATACATGATTCAAAACGATCAAGGAAATCCCCACACAGTTCTAACATCAGGCCCGATGGGAATAGAAATGCATTACCTCTTTTATCAATTTGGCGCAAATACGGATTTGTATAATACCACATTCGTAGATGTAATGGTGATAAATAGAGGGACTCAGAATTATCCTGAATTTGCCTTAAGTTTTATGGCAGATGCTGATTTAGGCTCACCTGTTGATGATTATTTCGGGTCAGATTCAACAACGAACACCATGATTTTTTACAACGCCGACAATTTGGATGAAGGAGGGTACCTTGATAATCCACCAGCGATTGGAGTGACGGCACTTGAGCTTCCGAGTACGAGTATTATGTCCTTTGGTTTTGCTCCATCGACACCTGTCCAGGCTTGGAATTTATCGAATGGGCTTCAGCCAAACGGCGCTCCAATTCTTGACCCAAATGGAGATGCTACAACGTTCTTGGCGTATGGGGACCCTAATGACCCAACTCAGTGGAATGAAACATCCGCAGGATATATCGCGGGAGACCGACGAGGCTTGAACACAACGAAAATCCAATCATTCAATTCAGGAGACACCTTGTTACAGAGTTATGCAATTGTCTATGCTGAAGGAGGAAATCACCTAGAAAATGCGTCAAATGTTATCAACCTAGCGAGCTGGGCGAAAACATTTTATGATACTGAAATTGACAATGGATGTGAAGCTGGAGGAATTGCAATCACTCCTGTACTCAACGCTGAGCAAATTTTAATCTATCCCAATCCGAACAATGGAACCTTCATAATCGAAAGTCCAAACGCTCAAGTAAAATCGATCCAGATCTTTGATTTAGCCGGAAAAGAGGTAGGCTTCACAAAAGAAGGCTCTTTGGTATGGAACGTATCACTACAAAGTGCAGCTAGCGGAGTATACATAATCAATGTTCAAACAGAAACAGGAATAATTGTAGAGCGTCTGGTGGTAGAATGATCACGAACTAAAACCTAATTCTTAACCCATTATTGATGGAAAAAGTACTCGGTTTCACACCTACTGGTGGTTTGTAATCGAAGAAATAGTTCACCGAAGTAATGAAAGACAGGTGTTGGGTAATGTTGAGTTGAACCAAGGACTGAGTGGTAATTCGATAGTCGGCCCAGAAATTAATCAGTGGCTGATAATAGGTTGTCGACACGAATTCACCACGTTTTTTCGGAAACTTGATAGAAAACGAAAAGTAGTTGGACGCTCTGATGTCTCTGGATTCCGTTTGAAGAACATCTTCCACGACTTCATGCTCGTAGAATGCAGAAACCCCAATGTACGCTTTGAATATTTCGCCATGTGTCAACTTAAAACGCGCACCAGCACCGGAAAGAAAGCGATATTTCAAACTTAAGAGTTCATTGAGTTGCAATTGGGTATATGCTTCCCATCTCAACCAGTCTTTGTACTTGTAATTGTAGCGGACATGGCCAAATGCGGCATTTGCTAAGGTTGCAGTATTTGATTGAGTAAACGCGTAGTTACCGAGCACCAGAAAAATGTGCTTCAGATTTTTTGATTTAAACTGTGTGGTCAAACTAGACTTGAACACACTCAGAGTGACGTCATTCGTTCGTCGGTGATTGAATGTGAGGTTTACATTTCCAGCAAAACGAAGTGTATCCGTTTGCATTCTTCTGCTTTCGATGTTTACGAGTTGCGCGTGAATGTTGGAAGTACTACTGCTCAGAATAAAGCTAAGAAACAAAAAGTAGGGCGTTCTCACAGTTATGAATTTCAAACAAAGATAGTAAGGACGAAATAATGATGTCTTTTATTGGATAAAATTACGCGGAAGTCCGATAACTTGATTTAGCCATTTAGCCATTTAGCCATTTAGCCATTTAGCCATTTAGCCATTTAGCCAAATTGCTATATCGCAATATTACGATAAAAAGGGCTAGTCAAACCAGAAAATAAACGAATATCAGACTGTTATCAACTGTATCGTTCCGCTATCTATCATTTCGCGTGGACACAAAAAAAGGAGAACCAACGGCTCTCCTCTTCAACTATATTTCGGTTAATTTATTTCAAATCCACTAAACCATAACGGTAACGCTTCCCTCCATTATTCATGGCTGCTCGAAGCACGAGCATTCCATTTGATTCGAAGAAGAAACGCGCCGACATGCTCATCGGGAACACCGCTCCAGAATGCATCGTAAAGAGAGGTAAACCGAATTTACGATTGTCATAGGCCATCGATCCATCAGGTTCAATTACGTGCATAAATGTTCCATGCGCCGTCTTTTCATCAAAGGCTTTGTGCTTCACATATCTTGTCCCATCAGGCTCCGTCCAGTTCGCTGGAGGGATTGATCCAATCGACAATTCTGTTGCATTCCAAAGAATAAACAAACGATTTCCACTTAAATGATACACGAACGAACCATATTCATCCCAATCAAGTCCGTTTGTTGTCTTTTGTTTCTTGTCGAAAAATTGAGACCAGAGAATTTCACCTGATTCAGGATTTAGAGAGAGTGTGAGAACTCCACCATATTCCCATTCGTAGCGATAGCCGATTGGCTGTGATCCAGGAACAACTTCTTTCTCTTTGCGCATCTTTTCCAGAAGAACGAGCATGTTTCCATCCTCTCTGAATAACACATCTTTCAACGTAAAGTTGCTTAAGAAAGGATCTTTCTTTCCGGCCAAACGTTCTCCGCCAACTTCCGTCAAAACTGCGGCATCCCAGTTGTTTTGAAGTACTGTCTGAAGTGACATATCGGCACCAAACTTCGCGAACCAACTTCCGTGTACACGTTTTTCAGAAACCGCACCTTTGTTCGTAATTGTTGCGTAAGCAATTAGTTCATCCTTGGAGTTGAATTTGAACTGGTAATCTTCCATTTCAAGCCCCTCAAGTAATAGACTGTTCGAATGATCTGTCATATCACCGCTTTCTCCAATCGTATAGATTGAGTAGTACCAAACGGACTTTTCACGATTGCGTTTGAATAAAAGTGTTTCACCGTTATTGTTCACAAACACTTCCTGATTGTAATACTTCTTCGATGGCCACTTCGTTTCCAATTCGTGAGACCATAGTTTCTTCATTCCATCAACCTCAAAACAGGCGATTCTGAATGTTTCGCTCGTCTTTTTAACACCAGGAAGTTCAGACAGGAGCACCATTTTGCTTCCATCCTCAGAGAAAGACATTCGGTGATTACCACGATTCATCATCTTCTTAGCATTGATGATGTCTAACTCAGCAATTTCGGTCATTGTGCCATCCACAGAAAGTTCTCGAACCAACATCGTGTTGTGTCCGTATTCCTTGTGCCAGTGCTCAACAAAGGCATAGATTTTTCCATTCACCTGATGAATGTCTGTGATGTCGTAAGAATCTCCCATGAATCCACCGGCAAAATCTACACGGTTCGTTTCGATGAGTTTCAAACTAGGATCGTACTGTTCGATCCAGTAGGTTTTGACTAACCCAGTTCCAGTTTTACTTTTTAATACAGCAAAACCATCATCTCCCAGGTTTAGTAATTGTTCAATTTGGCGATCCAAATTCTCATTCGTGCAAGGCTCTCCCCATTTATACACAGGTTCCTGAGCGAAAAGAAAATGGCCCATGCTCATAGCAAGGACCATTAGTGTTGTTGATAGTATGTTCATCTTACTTCTCACAAGATTCGTTGTACTCATCAATGATTTGTAGGATGTTAAGTGCTTTATACCCTTTCTCCTTCGCAACAATTTTTCCAGAGATATCAGAGTTGTCGCTTAACCATTCTGAAGCTTTCTTTGAAAATTTCAACGCCATTCCAGCGATCGTTTTCACTTCTGAATCTCCATCTTTCAAGAATAAAGTTGTTGGCGGGTACAATCTGTTCAAAAACTCTTCTTGAGTTTCTCCAGCTTGCTTGCGCATTGTTGAGTAGTTCTCGTTACGCTCGTACCAAACATATTCCATAATACATCCCTCTTCAACTACAAGATTTCCACGGACAGGCTTTTTCAACAAACCTCCTGAGTAATGAATACAGTGGTATAGCTTGTCTGCCACTTTGTATTCCATCAAATCTTGAGACTTATATTTTTCCTTTGTTTTTTTATTGTTCTTATCAGTGTAGAAGATGATATTGTTCTGTAGGGAGTATCGGTTTTGATATTTGATAAAACCTTCCGTTTTTTTGCCAGTTCCGTCAACAATGTAACCAGGATAAAGCTCACCGTATCTGTAAACATCGGTGCTCCAATCTTGGGCCATCATGAAGAAAGTAGTCAGCATAAACGCCGAAAATAGTAGGGATTTTAATTTCATAATTGTCATTTTTCCCGAATGTACAAACAATTCAAGCAAAGGTTCAACGAAACGAAAACTTTAACAGCTTATTAGCAATTGAATTAACCTATTGAAAATCAACGAAGTTTTAATCGGCGTCGATTACCGTTCCCAAATATCCACTATCCAAGATTAGTTCGCGCTTTTCAGGAATAACACTCGTTGTTTCAAAATACATCTTCACTGTTTTTACCTCTTCCAAACCAGAAAGCTTGGTGTCCCAAAGTTGCCAGTATTCTTCCAATTGAATGCTTAATCCAGTGCTGTCATCGGAGTTGTATTTATCCATTATTCGTTCCTCAAATGGACGTAAGTTCTCCCATCTAAAATTCGCCTCTTGCGCGATGCGTTTCACATCAACGTTGATGGAATCCGCAGTTGTTGCATCCAATCGAATCAATGTGACTTCGTTACTAACCGTGCTCGAATAGGATGGATATCCTGAAAAGGGCCATGAATTGATTTGCAAAATTCCGAAGAGTAAGTTGATTGAAACAAGCGGCACCACTACATACATGAAGCGCATTGATCGAAATTTCCGAAAATCATAAGGTACAGAGGGCTCTTCAGACCTAGATACAGGCGAGCGCTTCTTCTTGAAATAGGACCAATTGACAAAAGAAAGGTTCATGAATCGTAACTGAACGAAATCAATGGACAAAAAGTAGCCCGCGGAAAGATGTAGACTCCAAGAACTTAGTAAAGCAAAAGGTCTCAGATACGATTTGAAAATGAACAAAGGAAAGAGAATCTCCATTACAATTACCGATATCGCGCCAAATCGGAGCAGTAACGGATAGTGATCAATGCGAATAGATTTCACCTGATCGTATTGTTCAACCCATTCCAGTAATATTTGGTTTCTTAAATTGTCTGATAATGCCCAGTGAAGACCAGCGTCCCAGAGTTTGTGAAATCCAGAGCAACAATAAATAATAGCGATGGTGATCCAAACGAATTTAAGTGGCAAAGCGTACTCCACGGAAGGCTGAGGTTTTGGCTTTTTGTTGCGGTATCGTTGAATGAGGTAATCGATGGATATAACATCACCACACCTACTCATAGACAGGATAATCGGGACCCAAACCATGATGTGACGATGGTTGAGCTTTCCAAAGAAATTGGGAACTCCCCATAGGTAAAGAGCAATGGGTACGTAAGCGAATAAGGCATACCGTGTCTTGAATCCAAAAAGGACACAAATAGCGAGCGCTAACCCAATGATGGAAACGATAAAATAGAGCTGTGGATTAATAGGGAGCAGATCAGTAAACCAACGAATGAACGGCAAACCCACCCGATGAGAATCGTCTAAATATGTCCAGTTAGCGAACTCGCCAAATACTTCGCCGATAAATGAACCGATAATCAGAAAGAAAACAATGATTCGAAAAATGGCCAGGTTGTGTGGAGACCCCACTTCACTGAAGAAATCCCGAATCATTTTAAGCGTTTGCTCTTTGCGCATCAGAATGACGACCGATACATGCATCAATATTACACAGACAAGCAGTCTGCCAAACAATGTCTGCAGCCAAATGAATTGTTCAAAGGATTCAGCGTTATTTTTCA
>JBGCDF010000176.1:0-5833 GCA_045105095.1 Crocinitomicaceae bacterium
ATCCAATTTTTCACTGAGTTCTTTCAGATGAGCATTTAAGAGGTCATATCCAATTGCTGAAAAGGCACTCCCCTCTTCTCGAACCGCTTGAATCATACGGTTTAACATGCCTTTTGCATTTCGTTGATCGAAACGATCGGCATTTCCGAAATAAAGCGAATATGTCCCGGAAAGGTCATTAATATCGCTATCCAGTACAGGTGTGTAGCTTGTTCCCGAGTCGTCCGATAAACGCTCCAGATTCAGAAAGAAATCGTAACCTTCCATATCCGTTGGCAAGGACACTAAACGTCCGTTACGTTCAAGTGAGTGCTGCTTGTATACAAATCGTCGATTGACAATCGGGAAAACATTCAAGTTGATTTCCAGCTTCTCGAGTTCTTCACGATCGAAGGTCACAGGAAGTTTAAACTTGACCCAGAAAAGTTTTTCATCGTAATCTTCTACGTCAATTTCATCGAACAATTCTTTGAACTGTTCAGAAATCAATACTTGTTCTTTATCCGCTTCATCAAGGTTGATGTCGTACAAGTAATTGTTATAATACCTTCTAATATGATCGTAGTAGTTTTCCTGCGTTGAGAAATCTGATTCAGTCTTAGAACTTTCTATTGGAAGCCTACTCCCTTTAACGTCGAACGCCTGAACAGTTTTCAAGTGGCTATCAAGAGCCGAATCTTTCAGTAGCAAACAAACAGGCAACTTTTCCTGACGCTCCAATACTGCTTCCTTTACTCGAATTCCTACCCAAATAGTGTAATCATCAAATCGCTTATCTGGAAGACACATCAAATTATGTTCAACCGAATCGTCCTCATCTCTCAGAGATAATTCATTTCCAAACGCCACACATCTCACGTATCCTCCTAGAAGTTTGTGCGTATTTAATGGTGTGAAGAAAACGTCTTTTGTTTCTCCGAGTTCCATTTTAGAATGATAGAATTGCGTTTTGCGATTAATTTCCAATTCATCCTGAAGTGGAACCATCTTAAGTAATCCGTGTGATGGTGTCGGCAACGACCATTTATCGTCTACCAAAATTCGAGAGAGTCTTTCTAACAGTTTCCCATCAGATATTTTTATTTCTTCGTTGACTCTTTTAAGTTCATAAGCAAAGACATCAAGAAGCATGTCGACAACGGGATCAACTTTATCGCGATCCGCGATTCCCCACAATCCCATTGCACGCCTTAAAAGACGCTCTTTTATACTTCTATGATCGGTTCCTTTTACTGCTGCCATATTTTATGTTACTGAGATAATGGACTCACTAGGAGTTGAGTATTAAATGTAAATCTCGTTCCTGAGTGTTTAATCTTCCCTTCGACTGAAATGGAAGCTTGTTTTCTAACTTGAGTAGATTCCTCAATGTTTCCAAAGTCCGTGTCAATTTGATCCAATTTTACATCAATCCGCAAATCGTCGAGACGGTGTTCATATTTAGAAATAGTATCTCTTAATGATTTCTGCACCTTTTCTTCCCACTCGTACACTTTCACAAGTTGATTAAATTCTAATTCCCAAATCGCAGATCCAAAATCTACACGACTCACAACTTCACCGTAGCGCGAAGTGATCATCATCATAAGATATTGAGCAATCGATTCTTCATAAGAACAGTACTGACGTGACTTCCCATTCACGATGTCTGCAAAATTTATCGGAAGTTTTATGTACTTCATCTGGTGATTAGGGATTATGTAATTTTTGGTTAAACGGAAGCTAATATTAATAAAATAATAGTGAATAACCTTTGGCTAAAACCAGAAAAAATCAATTTAAATCGAAGGGTGAGAAAATCTGTTCAGGGCAAACAAGAAAAACACTGCAAGCCCATTCGTGCCTAAACCGCTGAAAAATAACGAATAGCTAAAGTTTTTATTAACACAAAACTGTTGAAATTGAGAAGATTTCCGAGAAAAAATGAAAATTCAGAAAATTTTTAGAGCTTCAATTCGAAATATTTTTCTAATTTGGTTGATGCCGATAAGATTTATGAACTACTAAACGATGATTGGCACTAAAGAATTTTTATTAACTAAATAACCCATCACTATTATGTCGATGTATAATTATGGCATTGGAGGTAATGAAGTAAAAAAGGATGCCAGCGAGGCGATCTCTAACATACCATCCAATCGCACACTTTTAATTCAAAAACTGACTAAAGAAGCGCCGGTTTCACCAGAAGCTGTCTATAAATTACAGACAGTTGAAGAAGTCTTTGAGAAATTCGCTCCAAAACTAGATCTTGAATTTCAAGATGAAAATGGGTCTGATGTTAAAGAAACAATGAATTTTAAGAACCTTGGTGACTTTAATCCTAAAGCCATGAAGGAAAACAGCCAGTTCCTCAACAAACTGAATGTAGAGAAAGAACAAAACACGAAGATTACTCGTCAGCTTACTTCAAACAGAGCGTTGAAAAAAGCATTGGATAATCCAGACACACGTGCTGCAATTATTGAAACATTGGAGGCGTCATTGGCCGAATTAGCGAATAAATAACTCAACTACTTATAAAATAAAACATTATGGCTGAAAAAGCACAAAGCGGAAAAAAAGCGGTTGAAAGTCAATCGGGAGCAGCGGTTGCGAGCCCCATAGACGCGTTAGCGGAATACGGTGGGTTTTCATTCTTAGAAAATATTATTGACGGATACTCAAACTTGAATCCGAAAAGAAAGGCACGTCGCAATATCTTTTTGAAAGACACACAATGGGATTCGGAGCGCGATACTTTGGCGAGTCGTTTGAACATTTGGATCGATCTTTTGAAGACAGGTGACGGTGTTGAAGGAATGCGCGACAAAGCTATGGAGCGTTCTCAAAAAGCAGATGATACGTTGAACTCCAACTTGAAGTCAGCATTAACAGCTTCTGCGGATTTGGAAAGAGCATACCGTTCGGTTGCGAACTTCTATAAGAATACTGAGGAAGATAAAGTAAAGAATGTTACGATCATCAACGCGAGCATGGATCAGTTGAGAGATCTTGACAACCCATTATTCATCAACTACGTATCGAATGAGTTGAAGTCGAACTTCGACCGTTTAGATTTGAGAGATAACTACGGAATCTTAAACATTCCTGGTTACTTAGGATCAAACGCAGTTTTGGATAAGTGGTCAAAAATCGCTTACGAAAACAAAGCAGCTTTAATTACAGATTTCGAAGATTTAGAGTCTCCGGATGATGTGTTGGAAATCTTCTCTAACGCTAACCACACTGGAGGTGACGTTTGGAAGTCGAACACTATGATGACTGCTAACTGGTTACTTGGTCGTAGAAGAGATGAAGTATCTGGTGAAGAAGAGAACTTATACGTACCACCATCGTCTGCGTTGTCTGGTAAAGTATACAGTACTTTGATGTCACAGGTAGTTGCCGGTAAGAAGTTCGGAGGTATGAACGAAGTAGAAAACGTTCGTTTCGACCTTAAGAAAAGTGAAATTTCTGAATTGGAACGTGCAGGACTTGTTCCAATGGTAAATGAGTATAGTAAAGTAATGGCATTCTCTGCGAAGACATTGTTCAACGGAGATAACCTTGGTTTACAGACGTATTCTGTTGTTCGTGTATTCGATCACATTACGAAAGTATTGTTCGATTTCTTGAACAGAAGAGCTTTTGAAAACTGGACTACACGTACTGAGGCTGATTTGAGAAGTCAAATCGTTAAGTTCTTAGACGGAATCAAAGGACCAACTAGCTTGATCGAGAAATTCAAAATCATGAAAATTGAGCAAGATCCAAATCAAAAGGATCGCGTTTTGCTTGATATTCACATTACTCCATACTTCCCAGCGAAGAGTTTCGTTATCCAATTGGATGGTTACAAAGGTGACGGACCAGAAGCTACTGAGTGGGCGAGTGAATACAATCAAGAAGGATAAGATTTAATCTTTTTCATATAGGAAAGGCTGATCAAACGATCAGCCTTTTTTTTTTTATAGCATCATTTGTGATTAATCCCCAATCTCGCACACACACCTAACAGGAAATTGACGTTCAGCATGAATCACATCGTGACTATGCAACTCTTGTTCGTCCAGAAAAGTATGCCAATGAATAATGTGTCCTTTTACTAAATCAGCATTGACCCAATAGGTGTTTTGCGATCCAGGTTTCGAATGTCTCCCATTGTCAACACGACCACAAAGCACAATCGACAAGGATTCAGTTAAAGACAGTTTCTGTTTCTTGTGCCACTTGATCAGCGCTTTCACTTCTCGCTCAGTTGGCAAGCGCCAATTCTCCGGACAAACATCAAAGGCATCATGTACGAAGTAAAACTCTCCACATTCTTCGCAATTCTCTGTTGAATCAGCTACCGTCATCGATCCAGAAACTTTGTACCTTAGGTTTTCCATCATCCATTTCAACGAATTTATCTCCACGTATTCATAAGAATTTTCATCACGGTGATCTATGAAACGCTTTGCATGATCTTCTCCAGAGGAAGAACCAAAAAAAATCAGAAGAAGCATTGAAAATAGAAGTTTCATGATTGTATTTATGTTGATTGGCTACACTTAAGGTACACATATTTATTTCGAGCAGATACAAACTCGTTGACTCATTCATCGAAAACAAATTGAACACGAAAAAGAGGGCACTCGATATTCGAATGCCCTCTTTCGTGAAATAGTGATCAAGTTGTTACTCTTATTCTATGATCAACTTCTTTGAATAAATATCACCAGTCTTGCTCGTAATCATTACCATGTACATTCCTGCTGCGCAATTCGCTGCATTGATGGTAGTAACCTTATTTCCTTTTTCGATTTCAAGGTTGTTTACCAACTGTCCACCCAAGGTGTACACTTCGATACTTTCAACCCGATCTTTTTTGATTTTAACATTGAACACTCCTGAAGATGGGTTTGGGTACAAATCAATTGCTCCGAGATCCATTTGTGTAGCATCGATGTTCGCTAAATTGGCTGGTACATCAATACATACTTGGTAGCTACAGCAGTCTCCCGTTTGCGGATCCTGATAGAAAACTGTCAAACATGCAATGTAGTTTCCAGTTGAAGCGTATGTGTGCTGCACTTCTTTACCACTTCCGTAGTTTCCATCACCGAAATCCCAGTGGTATCCTGTCGCTCCCGGAAAATCATTGTCAACACCAGACGCTGTAAAGTCGCATTCTCCTGTTCCTGGAGTTGTTACTACAGCTGCTTGTGCATTCGCTGCAATATAATCACACGGTGTACAACTATCTGTAACAACGATTGTTTGACACATCATATCCGTACAGCAATCTGATCCAGACGCTCCCCACGTAGTCAAGCATACGTTATATGTTCCTGGAGCTGTGAAATTATGCGTTGGAGCTTCTTCTGTGCTCGTGCTTCCATCTCCGAAGTCCCAAGAGTATCCCAAGATTTGGTTGGATGGATCTGATCCTGCACTTGACATGTTCAAGAAATCGAAACTACAGCTTCCTTCTAGGTATTCAAATGCAGCATTTACGTCACAAGGGCAAGCAATTTCTTCTTCAATACTAATATTGTCGATTACTGCAGCTGCCTGATTCGGATTTGGTTGACCCGCCAAAAATGGTCGGAACCATAGTTGAGTGAAATTCTGTCCGGCTGGAACCGTGATCACTTCCGTTACGGTTGTCATTGCGCCAGCGTTCCAGTTCATGTTAGAAACTGAAAACTGTGTTGTCGGTGTAGGAATAGTCGTTGAACTGTTCGCTGTCAACCCAGTAGTTAAGTCAACAAGAAATGTCGATGTTGGATTTGCGTCAGATGACATCGAAACATCATAAGTAATTCGATATGTTTGTCCTCCTGTAAAGTTGTGATCCATAAAGACC
>JBGCDF010000177.1:0-3607 GCA_045105095.1 Crocinitomicaceae bacterium
GCTCTTGTGAACGACGTTGTTGCTCTTCAGCAGACACTGTCTTTTTCGCAGGCGTGGCCAATGATTCCAAATCAGCTTCATCCATATCATCTTCGAGTGTGTAACGCTTCACCTCTTCTGCACTTTTTGGTTCAGCAGGAGCTTCAGCTCTTTTCGCTTCCCAATCGAAGTTCATTGCTTTTTGAGGTTCTTCAGTTGGAGTTGGCGTTGCAGCAACGGGCTCAACGTTCCAAGAATCAGCAGCAGGCTCTTCCACTTCTGATTTTAGGAATGGCTCATCAGCCGTTGGTGTTGGCTCCACTTCTCTGGCGCCAGCCCAAGGGTTCTTTTGTGTTGGAGAATCCATTGGAGTTTTGATTTCCACTGCCTTCTCTTCTTCCAATGTTGTTACGTTGCGTTTCGGAGCCTTTTCAAAACCCGTTAACGGAGATGATGAGAATCCTGTTGCAATTACTGTAACATTGATTTTATCACCCAAATCGTCGTCTTTCGCATGTCCGAAGATAACGTCCGCAGTAGACCCAGCAGCATCTTGGATGTAATCCGTGATGTCTGTAATCTCGTCCATCAATACTTCGCGATCTCCATATGTGATGTTCAACAATACGTACTCCGCACCGCTGATATCATTATCGTTCAATAGTGGAGATTCCAAGGCTTTCTCGACAGCTTTCAACGCTCGGTTATCACCTTCTGCGTTTGCGCTACCCATGATCGCCACACCAGAATCTTTCATCACAGTGTTTACATCGTTGAAATCAACGTTAATTGCTCCAGTAACAGCAATTACTTCCGCTATTCCGCGCGCTGCTGTTGCCAAAATATCATCTGCCTGAGAGAATGCGTCTGTAATCGACAGGTTTCCTGTGATTTCACGCAAACGCTCGTTGTTGATCACCAATAATGTGTCAACGCTATTTCTCATTGATTCGAGTCCTTCTTCTGCTTGAATGCGACGCTTTCTTCCTTCAAAGTTGAAAGGAACAGTTACGATCCCAACAGTTAAAATTCCTAATTCTTTTGCTACTTGCGCAATTACAGGGGCTGCACCCGTACCAGTTCCACCGCCCATTCCGGCAGTTACGAACACCATTTTCGTTTCCTGACTTAAGTATTCTCTGATTTCCTCGATGTTTTCAACCGCGGCATTCTTTCCAATCTCTGGAAGCGATCCTGCCCCACGCCCTTCTGTTAAAGAAGGCCCTAATTGAATTTTATGCGGCACTGGCGAAATTTCCAATGCTTGTAAGTCTGTATTACACACGACAAAATCTACTCCTTTGATCCCCATGTCGTACATGTGGTTGACAGCGTTTCCACCGCCACCACCAACACCAATCACCTTAATGATTGAGCGAGGTGCGTCTCCTTTTGGCATTTCAAAATCCATCATTTGTATTTTTCTTAGTTGTTGTCTTATTTCTAGTTGTATTCTCAAATCGGTGGCTTCGGCTCCGCTCAGCCACCAATTCTTTTAATTCTATTCAATATTTCGCGGGGTGAGCGGAGCGGAGCCCCAATCTCTTAATCCTCCTCGGCGAACCACGTTTTTCCTCGTTGGATAATAGTATCGAAGAAAGAACCACGTGTTTTTTCTGAATGTGTTTTCACTTCACCTGTACTTGCGGCCTCTGGCTCGGAAGTCACTGAACCTCGTTTTTCTAAATCTTCGAACCCTTTCAATACCAAACCAATTCCTGTGGCAAACATTGGACTCATCATTGCTTCCGTGTTTGTATTTGCCAAGTGCTCGGTTGGATAGCCCAAACGCGTATCCATTCCAGTTACGTACTCGAACAATTGCGTAATGTGCTTCAATTGAGATCCACCGCCTGTTACAACGATTCCACCAATTAATTTCTTCTCGTATCCTGAGTTGCGAATTTCATAGTGCACGAGGTCGATAATCTCTTCCATTCGCGCTTGAATGATACTCGCTAAGTTTCTCAAGGTGATTTCCTTTGGAGCACGCCCTCTCAATCCTGGGATTGCAACTACTTCGTTCTCCTGACTCTCACTTGCTAACGCAGAACCAAACTTTTGTTTCAATTTCTCTGCTTGTCGTTTCATGATCGTACATCCTTCTTTGATGTCCTCTGTGATCACGTTACCACCAAATGGGATAACCGCAGTATGACGAATGATTCCTTCGTGGAAAATCGCCACATCCGTAGTACCACCACCGATATCAACCAAAACCACACCTGCTTCTTTTTCTTCCTCTGTCAACACTGCGTCTGCAGAAGCGATAGGTTCCAAAATGATGTCTTTCACCTTCAACCCTGAGCGCTCTACACATTTGTGAATGTTCATAGATGCTCCCACGTTTCCAGTAATGATGTGAAAGTTTGCTTCCAATCGAACCCCAGACATTCCGATAGGATCTTTGATTCCTTGCTCACTGTCGATGATATATTCCTGAGGCAATACCGTGATGATTTGCTCCCCTGGAGGCATCGCCAATTTGTACATGTCGTCTACCAGATGATCAATATCTTTTTGAGAAATCTCTGACTCTAGGTTCGTACGTGTGTGGATTCCTCTATGTTGAATACTTTTGATATGCTGTCCAGCGATACCAACGTTTACCGTATTAACTCTCAATTCACCTTCGATTCGATCTTGAGCTTCATTAACAGCAGTCGTAATGGATTGAATTGTCTTATCAATATTGGAAACCATACCGCGCATCACACCTAGTGACTCGGCTTTCCCCATCGACAAAATCTCAATTTTACCGTGTTCATTTTTACGCCCCACAAAGCAAGCAATCTTTGTTGTCCCAATATCCAATCCTACAATTATCTTACCCATTTTCGTCCTTATGTCTTTCACTGATTACGATATTCCGATGGTCATCAGAATCGTGAATCAGCGGTCAGTTTTTCGTTTACATACTATTTGTTCATCGTACTTGACGTTGATTTCTGAATACGTCTGCCAACCTACGTATGGCATTCCCTCGTGATAGAACGTTCGAAGTTTTTCAAATTTCGACTTCACCTCACTTTCAGAATTCGCTTTACCAAACACGATTTTTTGATCCCCAACCAGCGGTACCAGTATAAAATCGCCGTTCTTCTCAAGGTATATCTGCCCTATTAATGAACGGAACAAGGGATCATAGCAAACATAATTGGAAATTCGATAGATATCATCGAGCTTCCGAATACTTATCAAAGAATCGTTGTTAATAATCTCAGGAACAGATTCTCCGTCGATTCGGTCAAAAATCTCACCACTTGCAACGATGCTTCTAGCAGTGTGAGAAGGAGTTGTTTTCATAATCACTCCCTGCTCATCCAAATAGAAGGATTCACCGTATTTATTAAACACACGAATCACTGGTCTTTTTAGTTTGATTTTGATCTGCCAATCATTCCCGATTTCTGAATACACTTTTACTGTTTCAACCTGAGAAATACCCGAAACATACCTCTCAATGGCCTCCAGGTTAAGCCCCTCTCGTTTCATTCCTTCCCAGAACAAACCCTCTATCTTCAGTTTTTGCAATAACTCACCCTCAGTTAAGAACGGGTCTTCACCAATTTTTTCCACGATGATTTCCGGCTCTTCCAACACGCGTTCATTTTGAATTGTCCGAACG
>JBGCDF010000178.1:0-4970 GCA_045105095.1 Crocinitomicaceae bacterium
AGACCATGAATCGCGTTTGTACATGTTGTACAATTCCCCCAAAAAATCGTAAACGAAACGAGTCTGTTTGGGTCACTTAAGTTGATTCCTACTTCATCGTTATCCCCTCCAGTTGAAGACGCATTTGCATCGATATTTCCAAATGCATCTACCGTATATGAAGGATTCCCCGATGATGTAAATGTTGGGTAAACAATCTGACCAAGTTCGTTAGTTCCTGTTATTGTAAACAAATCTCCATTTGCTCCAGGAATTGAATTTACGTTTGCTAAGTCGAAGGCAATCTCACCAATAGGAATGTTAAAATCTAATGTTAATGAAATACCTGTATTGAAGCCGTCTGTGAAGAGTTGTAATGTTTACTCAGTCCCTCCTGTGGGATTCGTACCAATACTTGGAGTTTGTGTTCCTCCCCATACGCCGAACGTGGCCGTTTCACCAGTAAAAGTGATCGTTGCATCGACACCAGTTCCAGAAATATTCGTAAACGAATTTGTGAGAGCCCCAGCTGGAGTCCAGTCAAACTGAGACGAACCAGAAGGTGTCGTTGACCATTGAAGAGACCCAAAGGAACTACTTCCTTCACAAGACACGGGAGCATGTAACTGAGCTGAAGTATAAAAGGATAATGAGGAGACAAAAAAGACACACAGGATCTTCCAGCCGATTGGGAGTACGGTTGATTTAAGCACGGCACATTTAGTTTTAGCAATCTTAAGTCAACCACCAAGACTAGGTCTTTTCGTAGAGTAGCGACTCATTATCAATGAGGAAAGTTATTGCTGTTTAGATCGTCTTTGACCCCGCGAAATTACACAATATTGGACACTTATATATTCCTTTTCGATGAGAAGTAGTTTTTCACAGTTTAACTGCAGTGCAACAGTCACTACTCTATTAAAATACTGGATTGTTATCGAAAGAGTTAGAGATCAATGTGTTGATTGCTTCTGAATAGATCCCGACTATTCTTCAGTCGAAGCAACTTCTTCTCCAGATGTCTTGACGATCATCCCTGTATTATCGACCTTGAACTTCATCTGCCCGATTTCCTCGGTAGAAACGATTTTATTCTCGTAGTACCCCTCATCGTCCGGATCTTTCTCGTAGGTCGGTTTGAGGATTTTTACATCAATGGTCTTGTCCTTGTTGAAAGTAGTAGACCAAAGATCGTCACTAAGATACTCCTTCCCTCCTATTCGCTTTTTATCGATGAGTTTTCCTTCGTGCGTGAAAGTCGCCATTCGATACAACAGTGGCGCGGCATCTCCCATGAATTCTTCCTTCACGATGTACACCACCGCGACATACTTATCGGTTTCATACAATTGGGCGTAGTGATAGAATCCTTTACTGACTTCCCTTGAATACTTTTCGTCCCGCATTTCAGAGATATACTTCTCGAAATCGTATGAAATGTATTGCTTCTCCGCCATGATTTTCTCGTCTAACTGAGATTGAATAGTATGAGGGAAAGGATACTTTGGGAAGAGTTTCTTGAATTGAAGCCAAAACAAATTCTTCGCGTTAGACATTCCACGAACTCCTTTCTCAACTGCAGGCTTAAAGAGCTGTGACTCTCTGAGTTCTGCCAGATCCTCATCCTTGTTAATGTGGTCAAGGTTATTGTAACCAGCCTGCAGAGCATATTCTAAGTATTGCCCTGACATTTCCACGTTCTTCTGAAGTGAATACAAACATGATTTGTTGTAGAGAATTTTTGAGATTGGCTGATAATCCAGATTCTCTGCCAAATCGTAGGCGTTTAGAGCTTTGTCGTATTTTTCCTGACTCATGAACACATTCCCTAATTCATAGTAGGCCTTGCCGGAAGGTTCTTTAATGATTGACTGACGCAAATAATAGTTCGCGCTATCAAGATCTTTTTTATTCTTGAATGCATCAAGACCATTCAAATACAACTTATTCGCTTCTTCAATGAATTTCACGTCATTCTCTAAAAAGGCTAAAATTTTGGTCGTCTCGAATAAATCGGATTCCCCTAATTCGATATCGATTCTCTTTTGTTGTTTGATGGTGTTGATGACTTCGGATGGTTCTCCGCATGAAGCGATCAAGACTAGAACTAAAACAAAGGGCACTAATTTCATATCGTTAGGATTTATCTAAAAATACAGATTAGTATGATAATTGATTCAAAATTGAGTGAGAAATGATGTTGATGACGGGCTTCGACTCCGCTCAGCCCTCCAATTTAGTATTACAAGTGTAGGACTGAGCGGAGTTGAAATCCGCACTTACTACACTAAAAAAATGTCTTCCCCTCACGAACCATACGTCTCAATAAAGGACTTGGTCTGTAACGATCCTCACCGTACTCTTCATACATCGCCTGAAGTTTTGAGAGGACAACACCTAATCCTAGTTCATCGGCCCAGGTAAGCAATCCTTTAGGGTAATTTACACCTTTAGTCATTGCCAAATCAATTGCCTCTTTCGAAGCAATATTCAAGAACAACGCGTCAATTGCCTCATTGATCAACATGATCAAAATGCGCTCAAAGATTTGTTGCCCTGATTCACGGTCTTCATTTGGAGCAGGATTCTCTACCCCCTCTCCGTAGTTAAAATAACCTCTTCCTGACTTGCGCCCGAAGTAGCCCGCTTCCGAATGGCGTTTTTGTGTAAACGAAGGTTTGTATCTCGGATCGTAGTAAAAGGCAGCAAATACAGTTTCAGTAACTGTATAATTGACGTCGTTTCCAATGTAATCCATCAATGTAAAAGGCCCCATTCGGAAACCACCGATCTCAGTCATCGCCCAGTCGATAGTCGCAAAATCTGCAATTCCTTCTTCATAAATTCGGAGAGCTTCACCATAAAATGGACGAGCTACACGATTCACGATAAATCCAGGTGTGTCCTTACACGAAACTGTTACCTTCTTCCAACCATCAATTAAGCTTGTTGTTTTTTCCAATGTCTCCTGAGAAGTTTGAACCGCAGGGATGATCTCTACCAATGGCATCAATGGTGCCGGATTGAAGAAGTGAATTCCAATCATTCGCTCCGAACTATCAACCGAAGCTGCAATAGAGGCGATTGACAAAGAAGAAGTATTGGAGGCGAGAATACATTCTCGGGAAACAATTTGCTCCAGTTTCGCAAATACATCCTTTTTGATATCCAAGTTCTCAATGATCGCTTCGACAATCAATCCACAATCGTTGAAATCGTGAATATCCTGACTGTACGTAATTCTACTTTGAATTGCCGCAGCTTCATCCGAAGTAATCTTCTCCTTCTCTACTAAGCGGTTCATGATTTTCTCCAATTTCTCTTTGGATTTCGTCAAAATGTGCTCATTCAAATCTACCAAAACGACTTGATGTCCATTTTGTGCTGCAACTTGAACGATACCAGAACCCATTGTTCCGGCTCCGAGTACTCCTACGATCATTTTTTCCATGTATCAAAGTTAGTGAATGATTGGATGAAGTCCGATTGATTGTTTACAAAAATTCTGTTTAGCCTAGATTGTAGTGGTAGCTTTTGACGATCAATTATCAAACTGTTGTTTGAACTAAAGCAGATATTAGGAAATAGCTCCCGAAAACCTTTCTGTGTGTCTATAGAAGTGAATAAACTCGATATAGCTCACATATACTCCCAAATATCACAACACAACTACCCGTATCTTGCTATTTAGTAGCGAGTTAAGAATAGTTGTAAAGTTGAAAAAAAATACACATATTTGTACACCTAATTATTCTATACATGAAAAAAGTCCTACTTGGGATCGCGCTAACTGCATCCGCGTTTAGCTTTGCCCAAAACAACACTGATTGGTATTTATCAACTCCGAACTCAACTCCTTCGGGATATATAGGTATAGGTACCAATACGCTTACTGTGCCATTGAACACTCCCCTCCCAAGCTATAACTTGCACGTTCATGGAGTTTCGTCGTACACTTCGTCAGGAAATGTGAGTAGTCTGAACCCCGGTGATCCACCGATTGGCACACTAAAAAATAACATCAACTATGGTGTTACCTCTCGTATTGGCCTTACCAATTCCATGACTGGTCAGACGGACATGGAAGGTGCAGTGTTGCAAATGAGTCAAATGAATTTCTCTATCAAAAATCAATCAAATGGAGATTTACTATTGTCTGTTCCAAGTTTACGTCTCACCATGTCTAATTCTAACGGAAGAGCTTGGTTGGGAAATAACATGACATCCAATTCTAGTACTTACGGAAAACTGAACGTGATTTCTTCGGACAACGGACTTTATATCCAGACGAACAACAATACAAAATATGGACTAAGAGTCAAGGTACCACAAAACACGTGCAATGCCTTTGAGGTTTTCGGAAGCAGTTCAGCAGACCGTAATTTCTCTGTAACTGGCGCAGGATATGTTTTCGCACGTAAGTACACTACAACCTTGAGTCCTATTCCAGATTACGTTTTCTCATCTACGTATGACTTGATGCCCTTGTCTGATTTGCGAACGTATATTCAGGCGAACCATCATTTACCGAATATTCCATCAGCAAAAGAACTGTCAAGTGAACCTGTTGATTTAGGTGAACTAGAACGACTATTACTCGAAAAAGTAGAGGAATTAACATTATATGTTTTGGAGCTTGAGCAAGAAATCAATAACTTGAAAGAACAATAATAATCTCTTTTATGAAGTCCTTTATTCTTTCAGTACTAACTCTACCATTTTTGTTTCTTGGATGTAAGAAACATGAGCAACCTGATTTGACGGAAGTAAATGTCGATTGCGATTGTGCAAGTGAAGTCTCTGCAGATTTTGAAATTTTGGAATTAGAGTCATTGCCGCAGTTCAATCCTGTTGGGACTGATTCGGATACAATTTTTCATAATGGTAACGTGATTTTTAGAGCTAAGGAGGATAGTGCTGAATACACATGGTACATCGGCGCAAATGTATATAACACGAAAGAAGTAGGTTTGAACTTCCCAGAGATGTTC
>JBGCDF010000179.1:0-2738 GCA_045105095.1 Crocinitomicaceae bacterium
GAAAAACAAACGAAAAGACAAACGAAAGTATCTGAATTCCAACCTATCTTGAGCATATTGTTGCTGTTGATTTTCGGTTTCTGTCTTTCAGAATCCTATGGAAATGTTCCATTGCATGAATGGACATCTCAATTAGAAGAAACCAACGAATCTGCAAGCGGAAGGCCACTGAGCGGCGTCGAAGTGGACGAATCGGGTAACCTCCGACTGAAATCCCCAGAAAACCTCACTACGTGGATCTTCGAAGATGGAACGTTTATTCCGATGGCCAAGCTCAAGGGAGATAAGGCATATTCGATCATTACTGATCATCTTGAAACCCCTACTGAATCGTATAATGAAGAAGACGAAAAGGTTTGGTCACGTGAACTAGGAATTTACGGGCATTCTTGTATCAAGAACAGTACTTGAATACTGAAACTGTGTCGGCCAATAGCCTTGCCTTTATGAGACCAGATAAAAAAGAATGCATTAAAACGAACCTTCAGTTTTCTATTGAAGAATGTCTATTTTGTTTTACTTTCTCTCATATGACAAAGCACCCGACGGACATTGATCAATAGCATTCGTAATATACCCCGTATCACCACCTTCCATCTTAATCCAAGGCCGCTCTTTTGGCTGGAAAACATTTGGTGCATTCTTGACACATTCGGCCGCGTGCTTACACTTTTTTGCATCCCAAGAAACAATGATGTCTTCGTTAGAATAATTCTTTACTTCATCACTCATATTCGTGGTTTTCTTCCTTTTAAGATACACATCTTATTTGAAACACGAGATTTGGAATCAAACTTCAGGTCAGACTAATCCTTACTTTGTATATTTAGCGTGAGATACACAAAACACGATCAATACCAAATGCGCGCATTATTTACACTCATTATTTTTATTCTGGCTTCAGGAATAACTAACGCGCAGAGCTATAAGTCATTTGAAAGTGACTTTTTCGTTATCGGAGATTCGATCCTTACGGAAATTGACATCGTTGGAGGGCCGTACTATCGTGGTTGGAATGTAAAAGGTCCAGACAAAGATCGACTGGTTCGTTTTCTGGAAAAGAACCCACGCTTGTCAGTAGAAATTAATGTGTATTCCGATACTCGGGGAAGTGAGAAAAGCAACCTAGAGAATACGCAAATTATGTCCGAGTCATATATTGAATGGCTTACGAACGACGAAGGTTTCGACCCGATTCGTTTTTCAGGTAAAGGCTGGGGAGAGCATAAACCACTTATTCCTGAGGAGGACTTTGCACACTTCAAAGCGAAAGATCGAAAACAGCGAGATTCCATTCATGAGATCAATAAACGTGTGATTTTCGTGATCGACGACGTAGAGCAAAAAATGGATTGCGCATATCGTCCTACGGATGTTCTTGAGCTCGAGGAATATTACAAAATAGAGCAAGAAGGGATGATCAATCTTGGAGATCGCTTTCGTTTGGATTTTGTTGAATTCGAAGAGAACAGTGTTGAATTGGCAAACTTCGAAGAGGATCGTGATAAGTATGCCTCACTTGCAGCCTTCATTTTGTGTCACCCAGGGGTGAAGTTTCAATTGACCTTGCATACGCAGTCCATGCGATCGCAAAAAAGCTCACGTTTGTCGATTATCCGAGCGAAAGCTCTACTCAAGCGATTGACATCCACATTCAGCCTATCCACCACGCGCTTGTCAGCGAAAGGAATGGGAGGGAGTCGACCCATGATTCCACAAATCATATTGGATGAACTTAAAGATGAACCTCAGAAGCAAGCAGAGTTACGAAAACTCAACGAGCGGGTAGAATTGGAAGTCATCGGTATTGGAGCCTTCAATGACGCGATTAAAAGTAGTCAATTGCGTATCCACGATCCGATTGCTACACGTGAGATTCTTTATCGAGGGCACACGCATCACTTACTCATTCAATCCTATTTTGATTACGATTCGATCCAACCCGTTGCCAGTAATGGAGATTTAATTTGGAGCATTCAAAAAACAGCAGGGAAAAATTGGGACATGACCCTTACTGTGGATGGAGAAGCTCCAAACACGGTTCACCTATCCTTTCTGGGCTGGTCTCGAGGGAAGAGTAAATTTCTCTACACGCACGCCTATCGAGTTGCGGATTTAGGAAATCCATCAGTATATATTGGAAATCAAAAAATCTCGGATACCGATTTGAGTTATCTCGATGATGAGGACCTTTTCTCTCATCCTGATTTTACGGTGAAATACGATACGTCCATATATCACCTCAATCAGCGGTTCGACATTGATTTCATCTATGTACAGGTTGGAACACACAAGTACATCGTAAAGGGCGGGAAATTGTCTAAGAAGGTAATGAAATCCTTAAAACGCGCAAAGGTGGAAACGAATATCTGGTTTGCAGCGGCCGTTTATGAAGAGGATAATACCTTGCTCATCGGTCAGGGATACGACAAGAAAAGTGGTAAGCGCCAATCGAAGAAGAAGTTTTATCCGGATTACATCGGTCGATACCGAATTCGGAAATAGTCATTGATTCATCTCCATTATACCCCCATTCATTTTCCGTGATCGTTGCCAACTAATCAGTGTTTTTTAGCGCGATTCGCTGATGAATATTCTGGATCAAGATCAAAACCTGTGGATTTAATATCTTAAGCATCTCGTATTCCGAAAATGAAAAATAGAACTTAGTATGTTATCGGCGCCTATTTTAAGGAGTGAAGGAATCGAATTGAAACGAGCTAGTGTTTGAGGAAGCG
>JBGCDF010000180.1:0-17734 GCA_045105095.1 Crocinitomicaceae bacterium
ACGGCTGACCCTCTCGAAAAAGGGGAAAGAAAGAAATTGAATTTCGGGCACACCTTTGGACATGTAATTGAAGGGTTTTACATGGGGAGAGAGGGAGTCTCACATGGATGGGCAGTAGCAATAGGAATGATTTTCGAAGCATATCTATCCTACAAAAAAGGACTACTAAAGTTGGCGGATTTCCAGAAGATCGAACAAGACTTAACCAAGTGGTACAACATTCCTCCCTTCTCCAATGAAGACATGCAACAAATGGTCAGTTGGCTCTCCAATGACAAAAAGAATCGCGCAGGAAAAATTCAATGCTGTCTTCTCGAAGGAATCGGGACCTGCTCATTCGACCACGAGATAACCCAAAACGAAGCGGTAGAAATATTCCTCCACTTCAAAAATCAACAAATCAATTTGAATTGAAATTGTAGGATACATGTCGAAGTAAGTTCGATTTAATCCTTCATATATTGATATTTCGAAGCGTTCACCGCGCATATTTTATGGAATGAGAAAATTGAATTGAAACGAGCTAGTATTTGAGGAAGCACGGAGTGATCCCCGAAAATACCGCGTTTCAAGAAATTTTCGATTGGAGAAAAATCAGCGCAAAAGGGCGTTTTGGACACTTTTTCGACCGAAGAAAAGTGTCAAACTAAAATGATAATCCAATGCGGAAATGAAAGCGTATCCGAGTCCTGTGTTTCGATGCAACATTAAAAGATTACGCTAAGGTTTCATCTTCAAAATCTTATGCTTCAATTCCTCTAAACGATTAATTACCTCGTTAAAATCTTTCGAGGAAGGATCTCCAGTTTTCGGAGCGGGCGCAGCAGTTTTCTTCTCGCGAAGTGCTTTTCTAGCACCATCAAGTGTATGGCCTTCCACCTTCACTAAATCATAAATTCGGTCGATAGTCTGAATGTCCTTCACTGTGAAAAGGCGGTTCCCTTTGTTATTCTTTTTAGGCTTGATGGCAGAAAATTCTTTTTCCCAAAAACGAATGAGTGATGTATTCACATCAAACATCTCCGCAACTTCACCAATAGAGTAGTAAAGTTTGGTCAATTCTTTAGGGTTAATCCGCGACACTTCAATAAGGTTTACACCGAAGATAGGGATAATTTTGCAGTTTAGTCTCGAGATTTTTTTCGTTCCTTTGGATATGTTCGAATCAGACCAACTTGATCCAATAATTCGCAGAAGACGTGAATGGACCTTTTTAGTTCTTGTCGGAATCTTTCTCGGTTCCTTAACAATGCTCAATATTCTTGGAGTCTCTCGTTTCATTGATTTGTCCAGCTGGTTCGGTATCTCCGATGATAGTGACTTCAGGTTTGCCATTGCAGTAGGCGTACTTCCGTATCCCATTACCTTTCTTTGTACCGATTTAATCTCTGAATTGTACGGAAGAAAACGTGCGAACATGGTCGTTTGGATCGGTTTCATACTCAATCTTTGGGTGCTCCTGGTTCTCTGGTTTGGTGGTTGGTTGGAAGCGCCGGCAGATTTAGTAGATGGACGTTTGGTGCCACAAGTAGTTGATGGCGAAGCACAAGTTCCTTACGGTTATGCGTTTTACGAGATGCGAACCTTAGCGTTTGGTGCTACAATCGCTTCTATGGTTGCGTACCTGGTAGCTCAGTTTGTCGACGTTCAAGTTTTTCATTACCTCAAAAAGAAAACAGGAGGCAAAAAGCTTTGGCTTAGAAATAACGTATCTACCTTGACAAGTCAGTTGATCGATTCGGTTGTGGTGATCCTTGTTACGCACTACTATGCGAATGCGCTTCCGCTCCAGGAAGACGTTTCCGTGTCTTATCAATTGCTGATGTTCATACTGAGCGCATATGCATTGAAGGTAATATTTGCCTTACTTGATACGATCCCAATCTATTTCGCAGTCAAGAAGCTAAGGAGCTTTCTTCGTATTGATGATGAGATTCCTTTCTGAAGGTTTTTTGTACAAGTTCCACAACAAATACAGAACCGCCAGCAGTCCAAAAACTGCAGCTGAGAAGTAAAGAATACGCGCAGATTCTAAGGTGTTGTTGTAAAGCACAAGTGTTATGATGGATCCAGCCATAATAGCCGACTCTAGCGCGATGAACACCGTTCCTGCACCAACTCCTCTTCGCGCTACAGGAGACAAATCTGCGGTCCACGCAAAAATTGTTGGACTGTTAACGCCGGTAGCCAGTCCATAGACGATCGCTCCAATTGTGTATTGAATTACTTCTTGAGACGTTGCAATCAAGATCATACTTATGATCAGAAAAACGAGTCCAATTATGAGCGATTTACGCCTTCCCAACTTATCGGACATGCTACCCGCGAATAATCGGACAACGATAGTAGAACTCATGTAGAAAATAAAGAACCATCCCTTATTGTCAATTCCTAAGTACTCGCTTAAATCGGAGGATGTTACGAAAATTACTCCTGTCGAAATAGCAGCAAGGAACATCACGAATGATGGAGCAAGCACAGTCGGTTCGAAGACATCATCAAATTTCACTTTTAGTAAGGATAACTTAAAGCGTTGCGGATTGGGGAGTGTTTCCTTTAAGTTGAACGTTAAAACTCCAGCAATAACGGCAAAACCTGCAGCGATAAAGAATAAACCGTGAATTCCGACCAGGTCCAAAATCATCCCAGAGAAAAAATTCCCTACACCAAATCCAACTGAAATGAAGGTTCCCCAAATTCCCATTCCAACACCTCGACCTTCCTCTGGAAGAAGATCTGTGACCAAGGCCGTAGCTCCTGTCGGAAGAAAACCAGCACTAATCCCGTGAGATAATCTCAGTAGAAGGAAGCCACCCAATCCAACAACTGGATAGAACAAGGTCGTAATCGCTCCAACCACAATTCCAATATACATCACCTTCTTTCGCCCAATTGTATCGGATAATTTTCCTGAAAATGGACGTGAAATCAGCGCGGTAATCGAAAAGAATACGAACAACAAACCTTTGAGGTTCTCCCCGTTTAAATCCGTGATCATCTGATTGAGTTCAGGGATAAACAGGTTAAAACTGATCATGAAGCACAGAAGCGCCCAACACATCAGCCAGAAATTTCGAGGATATTGTCTAAGGTTCACTTCCGCAAAAGTACGCTTTAAGCCGAGTTCGGTTGTATTATTTAGAGATAATTTCTGCGCGACACGATTTCAAGAATTAAGGAATTTTGGCAATTAATAGTGTATGATGTGATTGATTCATGCGTCCAATAATCCTAATTTAGAAACTATGAAATTAATAGCATTTTTTGGGCTTTTGGTAATTGTAGCATGCAGTTCGGGTATGCAATCTAATGCCGAGGCGAGCAATTATATCTTCGATACAGACGATTCGACGAAAGTGGTTAAAACAGAGGCAGAGTGGAAGGCTCAGTTATCGGAAGAACAATACTACGTAACCCGTGAGCAAGGCACAGAACGCGCTTTCACAGGAGAGTTTTGGGATAACAAGGAAAAAGGAACTTATCATTGTGTATGCTGTAACCAGGAACTTTTCTCCAGTGATACAAAATTCAAATCAGGTACGGGATGGCCTAGCTTCTATCAACCAATCAAGTCAGAGAACGTTGGAGAAATATCGGATGATTCCTATGGTTGGAATCGAGTAGAAGTGGTATGTACACGCTGTGATGCACATCTTGGGCATGTATTTGCAGATGGCCCGCGTCCAACGGGACTGCGTTATTGCATCAACTCTGCCTCGCTTGGTTTCAAGAAAAAATAATTAAGCATGAAAAAAGAAGCAACATTTGGTGCAGGATGCTTTTGGTGCATTGAAGCATGTTTTAAAGATGTTGACGGTATTTTAAATGTTGTTTCTGGGTATTCTGGTGGAACCGAAGCTACAGCAAATTACAAAATGGTCTGTACGGGTGGAACTAGACACGCGGAAGTGGCGCGAATAGAGTACGATGATGAGGTGGTAAGCTTCGAGTACCTGTTAGAAATGTTCTGGCTCGTTCACGACCCAACTCAAATAAACCGTCAGGGGAATGACATTGGCACTCAATATCGATCCGTGATTTTTTATCATAATGAATATCAAAAAAGAACGGCGAAAGAATACAAAGAACAACTGGATTATGATGGTGTTTGGGATAAACCGATTGTCACACAGATTGTTCCCTTAGAAAACTTCTTTCCGGCGGAAGACTATCACAAAAATTACTTCGAAGAGAATCCACATAATGCCTATTGTCGGGCGGTGGTTCGGCCAAAGGTGGAGAAGTTTAGAAAGGTATTTGGTGGAGTTTCCAAGTAAAAATGAGCAAATGACTGAGTAAAGTCATACTACCTTGGACGAAAAACTACCACTGGCCAATAAGTTTATTCTTCGACATTTGAATACGCGTCCAAATGGTACAACTACCCCATCCGTCTTCATGAATAAAAGTTGGTTTCCAGAGAATTTTACCAGTAAAAACATCAACGAATACATGGTTGACCTTGGTTTTGACAGAATTCGATGTTCGCTCAATTTCTTTACCGCTTGTTGCAACAAATTCATAATAGAACCGTTTTCGTGCTTCACTATAATACATGTTAAACTCACTATCTACAGAGTGTTCGCGAAACTTCCGATGTTTATACATCTCATCGAATAGCTCTATTCTAGATGGTATTTCAAATGTCTCTAGAGAACCAAGTGTCTCAAGAATCGAAGATTGATGTAGTAACCCTCCTTCATTGTTCAAATATATATGCAATGGAAACCACAAACTGTCGTCAAACATAAATAGACTCTGAAACTCATAATGAATACGATTGCACCTCGGTGTATCCATTAGATTGGTAAATGAGTCGACCGTTTTATTTTCATTGAACACCTCGATCACGCTAAAGTGAAGACGTTCAATGATTTTTGGATCCACAACCCCATCAATTTTAGAAATGAAGAACCTTTGTAATGAATCCCTGACTTCACTAGAGACATACCGTGTATTTACATGAGAGTTACGGTTTTGATAGCACTGCATCTTCCACAATCCATGTCTCTCGACCATTCTCAACTTGATATGAAAGGAAGTGTCTTGGGTTTCGAAACGACTTTTATACGACATCTGTTCTTGTTGCCCAAGAGAAAAAACGGTGATACATGAAAATAGAAGTGATAAAAGAATCCAGCGCATTGTATAAATGAAATTACGGATAAATTTTCATAAGCTTTTGGAGAACACGAAAAAACGGCACCTATCCCGATAACTATTGGGAACGATGCCGTTTTCTAGGTTGTATTGTAAAAAGGAAGTGTTACTTCGTTTTCTTGATGTCTTGCAGTTGTGTACGCTTTTCGGTACGATGAGAAGCTTTAGGCTTCATCAAGTCTTCATAAGCGGTGAATTGTTCTGGAGTTAGAATTGTTGACATCACACGTTTGTGATCTGCCTGATTTCCGCGAACGAATTCTCGCTTCTTGGAATCATTCATTTGTGCATCATCTCGAATGGTTTCAATTTTTTGGATAACCTTCTGATTTAGTGCATCAATCTGAGCAACTTGCTCATTGGTTAAGGATAATTCCGTAGTTAAAAGATCGATTCTCGATGTTGATAATTGATCAATTGCTGCATCCACACTCGATGTTTGTGCATTTAAACTCAATGTTAAACATGCAAATGATCCGATGATAAAGGGTTTCAAAAACTTCATAAATTCTAGTTAAGAACAGTATCTACCTTCGGCGTGCACTGTCCGCATCTGTATTATAGATGTGAAAATTAGGAAAAAGTTGCTTCTCAAACGTAAAAAAGTGCAAATTGTTTGAATCAAATAAAATGTATCTTGCAGAATGACCGTAGGTTATCTTAAACATCTGTTTCTTCTTTTATCAGTTCTCTCGCTTCTACTTCTTCTCACGGGATGTGCACGAATAAAAGATTTAAAGTACTCGAAGGAAGGAAATGCCTTAAACTTATCACGAAAGGGACTCACGAAATTTCCTGAGGAAGTATTTCAGAATAAGGAATTGCGGGTTCTGCGTCTTTATGGAAATAGCATAGATAGCATTCCGGATCGAATATCTGAATTGACGAAACTCGAAAAGCTATACGTTGGTAGAAATGATTTGAAATACATTCCAGCTTCAATCGGAGAATTGAAAAATTTGAAAATCTTCTCAGTACAATACAACGAAATTGACTCACTTCCTGATGAACTGTGTGATATGGCCAGTTTGGAGCAGTTGTGGTTGAATCAGAATGAACTTACCCGTTTGCCTGATTCATTGGGGAAATTGAAGAATTTGGAAATCCTGCAGATCAAGTTCAATTTCCTGGATAGCTTACCAAGTTCGATTGGTGATTGTGAAAACCTCCAGTTCGTGCACCTCCAAAGGAATAATCTAAGGGAAATTCCGAAAACAATGGCAAAACTATCCCGACTCAAAGAAATGTATTTATCAGGAGCTGGACCGCTACTTTGGGTTCCCGAAGAAATGTGCGACTTGCGCTTTTTTGAACTCATTCAGATTGATGCAACTACCGTATTGCCTCCATGCATGTACGTGCTGCAAGCGAACCGATTGCAGATTATTCAGGAATAAAAAATCAGTCGTCTTGATTGAATTTGGTTGACATCGATAAAAACAACACCAAATCGTAGGAAAAATGAGCTCCAATGGCAAACCAAAGCCCAAACTCTTCAAATCCATAGCTAATCATTAGAATGAACGGCAAAACGATCAAGCCATAGATAGACATGCGCCAATTGAAAGGATTTAGGTATCCATGTACGGCGACAAAAATCACGGAGGTCACAAAAGGTCCTAAGTAGAATTGCATGCCAGATCGAAACAGTAGCTCTTCACCAACACCCGCGCAAATGGATAGAAAAACACAGTCCCAAACAGATAACTTCATGTTTCGAACCATCGTCTCGACGCGAACAGGAAGTTTATCAAATACAGGAGCATTCATAAACAAGAGAGCGATAAAAGCATACAATATTCCGACTTCAACCCCTAGTCCAAACTTGAGGAGAGTGAAATTTTCAAGCTGAAGGAGGTCAAGAGGCGGGACTTCCTCAACGTACCACATGACCAAAAAGGTCGGTATTGGGAAAACAAGTAGGGTGATTAATCCCAATATATACAGCGCTCTCTTCTTCAAAAACGTACTTTTGTACCAAATTAAGTAAAATGAGGTCACAAATTATTGATTGGATCAAAGGATTTTACGATCTATCCACAGAAACTGGTAAAGATGCTTATCAGGATGACCTCGTTTGGTGGACCTTAGGGTTGTTCGGAGCATTAGTCATAGCCTCTTTTGTCGTTTGGCTTGTCTCACGATTCATCCTGATTGAAGTGATGCACGTTGTCGCCGGCAAGTCAAAAACGCTTTGGGATGATCACCTGATGAACAATAAAGTATTCAAAGGACTGGCCTTGTTAGTGCCCTTAATGTTCATGGAATACTTCCTATCCATTGCATTTTTTCATTATCAGGAGCTTCAATCGGCGTTAGTGACTTTTAGTAAGTTGCTCATCATCCTTGCTATCATGATCATCATCAATCGTGTGTTCAATTCGATTCGTGACATTATGTTAGAGGTTGAAAGTCTGAAGGACAAACCCATTCAATCTTACACTCAGATTCTAAAGATCATTGTTTCGGGTGTTCTTATTATCGTTATGTTCTCGGTCGTTACGGGTAAATCTCCCATCTTTTTCTTGACGTCTCTTGGAGCGATATCAGCGATTTTATTGTTAGTATTCAAAGATACGATACTCGGATTTGTAGGAAGTATTCAGCTTGCTGCTAACGATATGATTCGCATCGGTGATTGGGTGACCATGGAGAAATATGGTGCTGATGGTGATGTAGAAGAGATTAATGTTACGACAGTTAAAGTGCGTAATTTCGATCGTACAATTACCACCATCCCTACTTACTCGTTCATTTCAGATTCGTTCAGAAACTGGCGAGGGATGGAAGAGTCGGATGGAAGAAGAATTAAACGCGCATTAAAAATTCAAATAAGCACTGTTCGTTTTGCTTCCGATGAGTTGATCGATAAATTATCTAGAGTGAAAGTGCTAAACGACTTCGTTACGCAGCGTCAAAATGAGATAGAGGATTACAATAAAAAGAATGGATTTGGTGACGATGATGTCATCAATGCTCGCAACCAAACGAACTTCGGCTTGTTTCGAAAATATGTGCAATACTATTTAGAGAAGAAACAGGAAATTAATACTGAGATGACCTTGATCGTTCGGCAACTCGAAGCAACTGAATATGGGATTCCTCTTGAAATCTATTGCTTTTCACAATCCAAAGAATGGGGTATTTATGAAGACATTGTAGCGGATATTTTCGATCACTTGTTCGCGGTATTAGGTGTGTTCGAATTGACTGCATTTGAGCGACCAACAGGAAAGGATGTGAAAGAATCTATGAGTCATTAAATATGTCAGAAAGAGAAATCATACACGATACCCAGAACCGTCAATTCATACTACCACTAGATGATGGGTTGAAAGCGCATGTCAGTTATAGCCTTGAAGGTAAAACGATGCGTCTCACATATTCTGAAGTGCCACCTGTTTTGCGCGGGCAAGGAGTTGGTAAGGAATTGGTCGAAAAGACCTTTGAAAAACTCACAGAAGAAGGGTACGAAGCTGTCGCGATTTGCGGTTACATCAGAGTTACTGCTCAACGAAGCCCAAAGTGGAGCGAGATTATTCAATAAGCTTTATTCCCTTTTAGTAAGCTCAGTCGTTCAGGTAATGGTAGGGGAATCGAAGATCTACTGAATCCGCAATGGTATACGTTTCAGTGCTATCGATTTCTCCAGATTGATTGTAGTACTTCCAAGTACCTGACTTAAAGTTGTTTTCCACTGGACCTTCTTCTCTCAATACGCTTTTATTGAGATAAAAATCTTTCCAATATCCATTTCCTTTGGAGAAGGTCGTTTCATACAAAAGGCTGTCGCGTTCATTGTGTATTGAGAATGTACCAGATATATTTTCCTTTTCGTACGTTATAACTTTAAGCGGTTTTTGTGCGTATTCCGTAAATATTCCAGCGGTATATGCGCCGATTGGATAACCATTTTTGATGACGATCTCCTCATACTCTGCGAAGTTTGGATGTTCGTAGTGGCTAACAATCGTCGCCAACTGAATGGGTTCGCTAGTATTATCGAACTTGAATGATTCAATAGCTTCGTCGTAGACACGATTTCGCTTTAAAATTCTCTGAGAATCACCAATTAGGTAAGCTTCTTTAAATTCTTCCATTGTGATACCACTATTCGTGTTCAATAGAATCAACTCATTGATCACAACGTCATTTTCAACATCAGTGACTTTGCACGATACAAGTATCAGCAAAAGAAAAAGGGTTCTAGTGGTAGTATTTAGTAACTTCATCTTGCATAATGTCAATTTGATACTTGAAGTAGAACTTTTGATCTGAAAGATCATAATCCATTATGTTGGACGTCTTCTTTTTGGTGAATTTGTATTTGTCTGATTTGAAGAGTGCTTTGTATCCGTCAATTATGGCGCCTTGATTTTTGATCAGCTTATTGATATATCTCCCGTATGATGGATGTGCTACAATGGCCGCAGCGTTATCTCTTTTATTCTTTTCGTAGCTTATTTTTGTCTTCTTTAAGTCATTAATGAACTTTTCTTGATCCGCATATTTCGCTTCTGGGAAAGTATGGAGTAATCCAAGTGTATGCGATATCTCATGAGCGTAAGATGCGACATGATCTAAATTATTCTTGAAAATAATACAGTGTTTATTGTTCAAAGGAGACGCGTATGATACCCCTCCCGCAGAAGGAGTGGTAAGCGGTGTCATGTAGAGAATGATATTTTTCTGATTGATCACATTTTCTCCTCTAAGCTTAAATTGGTGGTGGAAAAAGTTTAAGATTTTCCCGCTGTCAACCTCCATTGTTGCTTCATTAGTAATCATGCCTTTGAATTGAGAATAATCGTAATCCTTTTCGCCGTTTCTCGGGTTCTTTCCTTCGCTGGCAACTTTCAAACTTCTCGTGCTGAACGCCCAATCATATGGTTTTCCATCCTTGTATTGGAATTTCACCTGGACCAAAGCTTGATTCAAACTGTTTTTATTCAAAAAGTCTTCAATTGCTTGGAGGTTTGGTGTTTTCGCTACTTCAGCATCCAATGCCGCTTCGTCGGCTGTCGCATTGTCCGTTAAGTATGCTTTCACAACAGGAATATTGATCGTTAAATCTTTGTGATGAGCATTTTTCGCTACGTTTAATTTACCAACAACGCCGTTAGGAGATTTTGCCTCTATCACTGCGTCTGCCGCTAAATCACCGTCACAATGTATCGTGACGAGTTTCGCATTGTACAAGTCCGAAATAACAAAGGAACTCGGTTCGACTCTTAAATTAGCATCGCTCGGTTCAAATGTTATTTCCTGTGTATCATCAATGTCATTCGCTAAATAATCGAAAGGCATGTTAACAATCAGCTTAACATCCTTTCCAATTTTCTCTTTGTGTTTTGGGAACATTGTCAACCACGGAACATAATAGTCACCGTAGGGATTTCCACTTCCATCATTGATGTCCATGGCAAATGGAGTGTAGATTTTCTTTAAGTCCTCTAAACCTTCGACACATTCGCTAGGTGTTTTTAGCCAATTTTTTCGCATCCAGTCAAAACCGAATTCTCCATTATAGTCTGAAGTGTATAAATCAAAGTGGATGACGCATTTGAGGTCTACTGTCTCGACTTCGGGAAAAGTTATGTTTAAGGAGTTTCCTTTACCTGATTCGAAACTTGCAGTTCCCGTGTTTGCTCTAGAAGTTGGGCTACCCATTGATTCTGGTTGGTTTAGTTTAGTCGTAATGTTTCTATTGAAACGAAGGTTTAAGAACAATCGTATAAGCGAATTTCTTTAAAATAAATTGAGTTATCAAATTTTCAGCTGACCTATCTTCGAATAGATGCGTTTTAACATTACAATTGGAGTTTTTTGGACCTTCGCTTCAATTGAATTTTTTCTGTGAGATACGAACTTAAAAATGCCGAGCCCGATCCGATCAACGCACCGATCAACACATCACTCGGATAATGAACTCCAAGGTGCATTCTTGAATACCCAACAGCACCTGCCCACAGGAAAGAGGGAACATAAACATACCATTTTTGATAAGCGATACTTAGAGAAGTAGCTGTGCTGAAAGCAACCGATGTATGCCCTGAAGGAAATGAATTGTCTTTAGGATGAACCAAATTTTCCAGCTCTGGATAAGTTACAAACGGCCGGTCTCTTCCAAAGCCCCATTTCATACCGAGCATAACTACAGAACTTCCCACCAATGATCCTGTAATCATCAGCGCATTTTGTTTCGATAGGCTGTCTTTTTTTATGATACCAATAGTCGTCAATGTTGCCGGGACAGCAATTGCAACAATTCCAAAGGAATGTGTAGTCACTAAAAATGCCTGATCAAGTCGTGTGTTTCGCTCCAGGTTGAATGTGCGCAACAGTTCAATATCCGTGTTTTGGGCACTGGATAGTGATGGTACAGCGAGTATCACCAAAAGTACAACCGCACAGAGGTTTTTCATGAGTCTGACATTGATCCAGGTTAAAAATACGATTAAAAGCGAAGGTGATGGACCAATCATTTAGCGGATACTTTTTATGATAAAAGCTCCGTCTCTAGGAATACCAGTTGTTAATTAAGAGGATAAGCTCTATAAACTGGCCAGTCGTCTTCATATCCTTTTTTCCATTTTAGTGTATCAAGTTCTGCGTCCGTTGCTAAGCAATAATCCAAGGCAGAGCTTATCTCCTCTTGATCCATGTCCTGTCCAATGAATACAATTTCATTCTTGCGATCACCATAAATCACGTCCCAATCGGATTCAATCAAGGCCTGATTTTCAATGAAAGACATGTGTTGAGAACGTTTTTCGTACGTCATGCTGCTCCACCAAACACCTGCACTATCGGCTTTCAAGGATCCGCCTGCTTGCCCCCATATTAGGGCTTGTCCAGGGCGTGAGGCAATCCAAAACATTCCTTTACTACGGATAATATTATGCGGAAATGTGTGTTGAACAAAGAGCCAAAACCTCTCTGGATCGAAGGGCTTTTTAGAACGGTATACGAAAGAACCAATTCCGTATTCTTCTGTTTCAGGTGTATGTTCTTCCTTGTTCAATTCTTCAATCCAACCTGCACTGGCCTCAGCTTCTTCAAAATTGAAGAGTTGCGTATTCAAGATTTCGCTCGGATCAACCTTACTATAATTCGATTCAATGATTTTGGCTGAAGGGTTCAATTTATGAATTGCAGCTTTTAAAACGCCTACGGTATCTTTATTGACAAGGTCCGTTTTATTGAGGATGATAACATTGGCAAATTCAATCTGATCTGTCAATAGATTCACAATCGTTCTATCATCCCCATCAATATCAGTCAAATCCCTATCTACAAGTGTTTCAGGACTTCCAAAATCCTTAAAGAAATTGAATGCATCAACAACTGTCACCATGGTATCCACATAGCTAAAACGGGAGAGATCGACACCGCTTTCTTCATCCACGAATGAGAAAGTCTGAGCGACCGGAACGGGTTCACTAATTCCTGTGCTTTCAATGAGTAAATAATCAAATCGATTTTCCTTAGCTAAACGCTCAACTTCAATCATGAGGTCTTCTCGCAGTGTACAGCAAATACATCCATTGCTCATCTCAACCAACTTTTCCTCCGTTCTTGAGAGAACGTTTTCATTCTTTACGAGATTGGCGTCAACATTTACTTCGCTCATGTCATTCACGATTACAGCTACTTTTAGCCCTTCTTTATTGTGCAGAACATGATTGAGAAGTGTTGTTTTTCCAGCTCCTAAAAAACCGCTTAAAACGGTAACAGGTAATTTATTTTCCATGATTAAATACGTTTGAGCCAACTAATTACATTAGCAAGATGTTGCTCTCCGTATAGAGAAGCAAATTTTTTGGTTTCGACACTATTGCCATTTTCATATATTTTCAGTCGCTTTTCAGCAAATTCCTTTGTTAGTGGTATTCCGCAGTCGTTTGTAATGCAGCGCTGCCACTCTTCAAATGTTTGTGGTATCATTCTAAAAACGTTAAAAATTCATTTGTATCAATGCGAAGTAGTAAGCGCTGACTTCCATATTCTTCAATGCTCGGACTTCGGTGAACTCCTGCACGTGTTCCTTCTTTCGGGTACGTCGCTCCCTTTAGGATCACGACATCTCCAGTGTTCGCTTGTTGTATTTGACTCTGATCAATTACAACTAGTTCATCTTCCTTAAATGAATTGAGCGCCTTACGATCGATATTATCTTCCTCCAACCAAAGAGTACCAGGACCACTATAGGTGCAAAGTAATCTCAAATCATTGATGTCGGTATGAAACTTTCGGCACATATCAGAAGTTACCGTTGCGAGCATAAGTTTGAAGGAACTCCCTTCCGAAATGTACTCGAAATTCCGAAGCTGCTGGACGACATCGTTAACAATGGTATCGTATACCTTTCTGTCCAAGGCATTTTCCAACTCTCGTAAAATAGATTTGGCGTCGCCGCTTGATCGGAAGTTGATGTTTTGAGCAATGAGCAATGAAGCTTCCTCAGAAAAAGCGTCTGCTTCTCTTGATTGAATGGCAACGTTGATTTCACTTTGATGAATAGCGTTTAATGCATCAGAAGAACTTCCGATGTTCCAATTTTTAATGCTAATTGTTTGACTCATTGTTTATGTGTTATTCGCGCAGCAATCATCTGCTTTGCACTGGCAATATTTTCGATTATATACATGCAGGAAAACCAAAGTTAAAGCAGGTACGTATCCCAAGTATTGATTGATTGCGATTAATTCAAGGCGTTCATTCAAAATGACAAAGAGCAATAGGAACCAGGATACCCATAAGATGTATTTCATCCATTCTTTGGAAGTCGTTTTCGAAGACCATACAATTGCAAGGAAGGAAACTCCTAGAAATAGGTAGTCAAGAAGAATCCACCAATCAGGAATAGCCGAGCTGCTGCAACATGTCGCAGTACAAGTCTGAACGATGAATATAATCGGGGTGACAAGACAATGTACCAAACAAAGTGAGCTGGCCATCGCGCCTAGTGCATCTGATTTTTTTGATAGTGAAATCATGAATAAAGTTCTTAAAGCAACTGAGTTGCAAAAATAATAAAAACTTGTTATTGCAACTAGATTGCAGTAATTTTATCGCATGGGAGTTATTCGCAGAACAAAGTCAGTCAATACCATTCTGGAGATATTCGAAAAGAGCTCAGGTGCTATTTCAGTTGTGGAGTTAATTGATCAGCTTTCGGATAAGATGAATAAAACTACGATCTATCGAATTCTTGATAGGTTGGATGAAGATGCCGTTTTGCATTCTTTTCTTGGGAACGATGGAGTAAAATGGTACGCCAAGTGTAATAATTGTTCCGCGCATCATCACATGGATTTACACCCTCATTTTCAATGTAAAGAGTGCGGAAAAACGGATTGTGTTGAGGTAGATATTCCTATTCCTTCTATCTCGAATCGTACGATAGAAAGCTCGCAGGTTTTATTTGTTGGATTGTGTGAGGAGTGCACGGTTGCCTGATTTGGAGTAGGAGAGGAGCAAGCACTACTTGTGGCCACATAAGACGAAAAAGTACTGTTTTTGAGAGTAATCAGAGAGTTCAGGAATTATTATTTTCATTGGAGATTACTAGCTCTTTGCTGAAACGAATCCCATATCATCCCTGAATGAAAGACAAAAATCAACCCACTATTTCTTGTAAGACAGCCTTATGTTGACGGGATACTTTTGCTTTGATCTCATTACTAAGGATAACGTCTAAGGTTGATTTAGAATATTTTCGGACATGCGTTTTATTAACCATCCAAGAACGGTGAATTCGAACTAAATCTGAAAACGATTCAACTTCCGTTTCGATTGTCTTTATATTCTTCGAAAGCGTTACAGGCTTTCCATTTTTCATATGGAGTAGGGTATACGAGCGCTGAGCTTCAAACGCAATAATGTCCTCAACAATAACGGAATGTGTAAAGCCACGATCCGTATATGCGTATTTCAATGCCGATTTCTTCATATCTCCATACAATGTGGAGAGCTTCTTTTGATAGGATTTTGATAATTTTTGTTCTGTTGCCCGACTAACGGCAGATTTTAAACGCTCAATTTCTACTGGTTTCAGCAGATAGTCGAGGGCGGAAACCTCGAATGCTTTGATGGCATATTTATCATACGCAGTGACAAAAATGATAGTGAAATCAATCTCATCGAAAAAATCGAGAATTTCATATCCTGAATAACGTGGCATTTCAACGTCTAAAAAAACGAGATCTGGTTTATTTTTCCGAATATGTTCGACTGCTGTTTCTAAGTTCTTAAAGCTTGCGACAATGGACACATTGGGACAAAAATTCTCAACTAACTCTTGCAGAAGTTCGCGAGCACTCAATTCGTCGTCTACTATAATGGCGTTTAAATTCACAGCTTAAAAATCAGCATATTTAATCGTTTTCTCTCTTCCAATTCACCAAGAAGTGTGTTTTCTTCACCAGTGACATATTTCGTCTATGAATGAGTGGGAATTTTCAGGTGTACACGCGTTACACAGTCTAACTCATTTTTCGGGCTAAGATCTTCATAGGAATAACCAATATCGGCGTGGTAGGATTCTCGCAATATTCGGAAACGGTTATCCAGTGCATTCAAAGCAAATGATTTATGATCGCCACGTTGCCTTTGCCTTATGCGTTTAGCCTCGGCTCTCCCTATTCCGTTATCTTCCACCCAGCAATGTAAGGTGTTTTCCTTCATTTCCAATATCAATTTGAGGTGCTTTTTTCCTTCTTTGTGCAGCAAACCGTGTAACAAGGCATTTTCAATAAAGGGTTGTATGAGCATTGGCGGAATTCTAACATCCCGAAGTTCGGTTAGTACAAATTCAAAGTCGAATTCATCTTTGAAACGCAATTTCTCTAAATTCAAATAGACTTTCAATAAGTCGATCTCATCTTTGATTGGAATTGTTTCTTGCTCAGAATAATCTAAGGTTCGACGAACAAGATTAGCGAACTGTGTGATGTATTTGTAGGCTTCTTCCTTATTTCCACGCATGACCAAATGTTGAATTGAATTCAAGGCATTGAAGATGAAATGGGGATTCATTTGAGATTGTAATGCCGTCATTTTGGACGTATTCAATTCATTCATGTGACGAGCATGAGCCGCTTGTTTCCTCAACTTTCTTCGATAAAAGAGAATTAAACAACCTGAAAGAGCAAGGAGTATAAGCGGATAGAACCACCAACGCATCCAGATTGGAGGGGTTATTGAAAAATGGAGATTTTTAGTCGCTGAGATTTCATTTCTGTAATGCAAACGTATTTCCAAACCATAGCTTCCTGTGCTTAAGTTGTTTAACTCCAACACTCCTTGCTTCGCTGGGATTCGCTGCCATTCTTCTCCCGTTATTCGGTATTCAAAATAAGCTTCACCGATACGCAAGATATCTCGATAATTGAGAAAAATATGTAAGGATTTATCATCGTATGCAAGATCGAAATTGGTTCCAGAGACGGGTGTTTTTCCCGAAATCAATACTGAATCAATTTCGAAGGAAACGGCTTGTTCTTGGTGAGAAATATCGTTGAGATCAATTGCATAAATCTTATGTTTCTCCTGTATCCACAGCTTATCATGACTTACTGAGAAATCACTGATTAAATTCGTAGTAAGTCCTTCTTTGAACCCAAGGAATTTCATTTCACCCGTTTTCAATTGGATAATCTGAATTCCTTTGTCCGTTTGAATGAATAATTCATCTTTCTTGATGATGATTTTCTCTACATTATCTGAAATCAGTCCATTTTCACTAAAACGGATTCCTTTTTGAAACACTCCTTCTTTAAAGAAAAGTATTCCCTGATTTGGTGTAGCAACAAGCAATTGACCCTCCCACATAGTGGCATCAGTGCAGCGGATTCCCTTACCTTTGAAATAGATCTTTGATGCCTTGCCGTCTTTTCCCATCATGAAAAGATGCTCATCGTTTGCGAAATAAATGGTTTCGGTTGTTTCGTTAACGGTAATAACATTGAAGCGTCTATCCCCATAAATGTTATAGACAAAATTAGGGGCGTCTGGGATACTTTTGAAATGAGATGGCAACGAGATTCTATCTGAATTATTTGCGATAAAGTAAATGCCATTATTCGTCGCTACATAAATTCCTGTAGGTGTTGCAAAAGCATCTTTCGTGCGACCGAATCCAGTTAAGTTCGGTACGACATCCGTAAAAAATGGACGCGTTGAAAAATCGTATAAAAAAGGAGATGCAATCAGAAGATCAATGTTTGTTTTTTGCTTGAATTCTTCTGTGAATATGCCGTCTTTGAATTGCAGTACTTTCCCTTCACGCGTTGATAAATAGACCGTGTTATCTGGAAGCACATCGAAATCTGAAATCAGACTATTCGTGTAATACTGAAGGGAATTTGTTTGTGGGACTACCAATATCCCTTCACCAAAGGTTCCCAAAAAAAGTGTTCCGTGCGAATCCGAATACATGGTAGAAATGAAGGAATTCGGGAAGAGTGTTTCAGATGCGTGCAAGGTGTTGTTTTCGATTGAAAAAAGCCGGAACCCTTTGCTTTCGTGGAGCCCAATCACCTGATCATCTAATTGATAGAAACGCTCGATT
>JBGCDF010000181.1:0-3732 GCA_045105095.1 Crocinitomicaceae bacterium
ATTGTCAACCGCGTAACGAATTGCCAAAGCGATATCTTTATCGAACTCATCTCCATCTGCAACAGCTCTTAACGACATAAGTAATACGTCATTTGGCAAACAGTCTCCCCCAAGGCCATGTACTCGAACAGCTCCAACGACACCACCATCGTGCATTCCGTGCAATGCATCTGGACCTTCAACGTCGTTGTTACCATAATTTGTATCTGTAAAATCGTCTGGATTATCTCCTACCACAGCACGACCATCAAAATCAACGTTGTGATGAGTATCGATCATTCCTTGATACATCTCACTCAATTCCGTCATTCTTTCTTTTGACAATTCTCCTGTTAACACTTGGTAACAGAAATCCAATTGATCATACGTATCCTGAGCTTTCGCTACTTTTTCTTCGTATCCAGCTTCTTTTTTCTTGTCAAGAGCAGCAATCTCTTTTTTAAGCGCTTCCATTTTCTCTTCAACCTCTGCAGCAGTAGCGTTTTCGTTTCCTGCATTCTCCTTCAACATCGATGGAGTGTTGTCGATCATTCCGCTAACCATTCCAAAGTATCCAACAGCACGTCCGTACTGCGCTTTTTCAGCTTCTACTTCTTCTGCAAGCTTCTTGTATAACTCATACTCTGCTTTATCAGATGAAGAAACGGTTGCTTCGTCAACGTCATCGTACTTATCGTCCAACTTCGCCAACATACGTGTGCGCTCTAAACGCATAGCATTCGCATTTTCGCCAGAAGCATTTCCTAAGAAATTCCATCCGTGAACGTCATCAACATATCCGTTTTTGTCATCATCAATTCCATTTCCAGGAATTTCGTCTGTATTCGTCCAAATTTTCCCTTCTAAATCTTTATGCTCAATGTCGATACCTGAATCGATAATCGCAACTACCACTGTTTTTGATTCGCGCTTCTTTAATTTCTTATACGCTTTTTCAGTTTTCATTCCAGTACCTTTTCCATTGTACCAGTTTAGGACATCTGAGTCGACATCTTGGGCATACAACAGGTTGGTAATACCAAAAGCGAAGATGCTAAGTGATAACTTTATGACGTGTTTTTTCATGATGAAATTCTTGTTTTGAATTGATATAGCCGTAAATTTAGGATTAATTCTATCGAAATACTAGGAGAAAATCTGAGTATGGTCGATATTTACGTTTTAAGGCTATAAATACTGACAAATGGTAAATCAACTACTCCGTGCTTGCCTCGTGCTTTTTTGCGCATCTTTCTGTGCAATCAATGCGAACTCCCAAAAGCTCGGTTTTGACACAGTTCTTCAGAATTCTCCGAATACACCAACGACTTTCTGTATTCCTAATAACTCCGAGAATATCAGTGGACTTGAGAAAGGAAACATTACGGTAAAATATAGTACCTCGGATTGGTTGTTCGTCACTGCAACCCCTTCTTGGATACAAACGGCTTTGGACGAAGCCACTATTTCGGACTTCTATTTTGAGCTTGCTCCGCCAACACTACTCGCGGATACAGCCCGTGTTGCACATCATGTAAACGAAGTGCATGACGGTTTAGGTGGATTGCAATCATCTTTCACGGGAAAAGATGTGATCATTGGATATGTTGATACAGGAATTGACTTCAACCACCCAGATTTTCAAAACGACGACAGCACTACTCGTGTTCTCCGCTATTGGGATCACTCAGTTTCGACTGGGCCTTCGCCCGGAAGTTATGGTTACGGAACCGTTTGGGATAGTTCTCAGATCAATAACGGAACGTGCACTAGTTTGGATAATCACAGTCACGGAACGACAGTTGCTGGGTTTGGGTCGGGAAATGCCCGTGCAAATGGAAGAATGCGTGGAATGGCTCCAGAGTCGGACATTATAATAGTAGAGACGAATTTTAGTTTACCCAATTGGACGCTGACCATTGCTGATGCCTGTGATTACATTTTTAGTGTTGCTGATTCTCTAGGAAAGCCTGCTGTGGTGAATTTAAGTTTAGGAACGTATTTCGGAAGTCACGATGGAAACGACCCAGCTTCGGAAGCGATGGAAGCCTTACTCGACGAGCAAGAAGGAAGAGTTATTGTAGCAGCAGCAGGGAACTCAGGCTTAGGCGGAAAAATGCACGTTCACAACGATATAACTTCTGATACTTCCTTTGTTTGGATTAAAAACAATCCTTCTGGAAACTTTGGCGCCAATACCATCTATTTTGACCTCTGGGCAGATACGGCTGACGCCACTTTCAATTACGCATTCGCTGCTGATAAACCTTCTCCAAATTGGGAATTGAGAGGTGTAACTTCTTTTCACGCCGCGTTTGATAATATAGGGTCAGTCATTCAAGATACAATTTGGAACAACGGAAACCAGATTGCTACAATAGAATCGTATCCAAGTATTATCGGTGGAAATTACAATTTACAAGTATTGTTTACATCTGTGGATTCTACCTCGTACTTATATCGCTTTATGACAACAAACACGGGAGAATACGATCTCTGGACGGGCGAATTTCATGGGTTCAACGAACTCGAATCGACAAATTTACCGACCGTTGCGCAAATGCCAGCAATTGCAAACTACGTTATGCCTGACACCTTACAATCCATTGTTTCGTCTTGGAACTGTTCTGAAAAAGTCATCTCTGTAGGAAACGTTCAAAACCGATTAGGACATATTGACGGAAATGGAAATCAATATTTGAGCCCAGGATTAAACCCTCCGGGAAATCTTTCACTAAAGTCAAGTAAGGGACCAAATCGACACGATGTGGTAAAGCCCGACATTTCTGCCGCTGGAGAAGTATCAATGGCTGCTGCACCACTTTGGGTTCAAACCATTCCACAGGCGTTTGTCGTACTGGACTCTGGATTATTGCACATGAGAAACAGTGGAACTTCGATGTCCTCTCCCTTAGTTGCAGGAGTTGCCGCTTTGTATTTGGAGAAATGCTCGAAAGCGAACTATGACGATTTCAAAACGGATATGATCGCTTCTGCATTTTCAGACGGATTTACAGGTACACTTCCAAATTTCGGATACGGACACGGAAAAATTCACGCACTGAATTTACTGTTGGAAACTGAATTTAGTCCGGTCATCACAGGGCCTGATGGAATCTGTACGGACTCTATTCAGTTGGATATTTCCTCTTCTGCTCCTCTCGTTGATATTCTGTGGTCAGATAGTACTACCGTTAGCCCTTACCTCACTTCTACTCTTGGAGATTATTCAGCCATCGTCTACGACGACCGTAATTGCATGGCTTACACGGATACCCATACCGTTATTCAGTTCGACGTGCCGATTATCGATCCAATTACGCAAATCGGTGATACGCTTTACACCAATTCGACTCACGATTACCAATGGACACTAAACGGTTCTGATCTAGCAGGAGAAACCAATGCTCAATTGACAGTTACTCCTCCATTTGGAACGTATTCTTGCTACGCAACTAGTTCAGACGGCTGCGTTACAGAAACGAATGTGGTCATTTTAACCGTTGGATTGGAAACAGTTTCATTGGATCAACTAAACATTTATCCGAATCCTGTTCGGGATGTTTTCCAAATTAGCGCTTCAAGTGAAATTCAATCAGTAGAACTTATCGACGCAACTGGTCGGAAAACAAAAGTGAAAAATGCAAACGGATTAGGATATGATGTATCTCATCTTTCCATTGGAATGTATACCGTAATCGTTACAACAGATTCAGGTGTTTTCCAATCGAAAATCACAAGATTCAATTAATC
>JBGCDF010000182.1:0-47782 GCA_045105095.1 Crocinitomicaceae bacterium
TCAACAGGAAAACCAAAGGGAACACTTGTCAATCATGGCAGTTTGTTCCAGTTCTTGCATAGTTGCAAAAGAAAATATCCAACGGATGAGAAAGTCATTCAACCGTTTGTCGCTTCTATTTCGTTCGATATCTCATTGTTCCAAATGTTCTATCCATTGGTGATGGGAGGAGAGATTATCGTCGTGGAGAAAGAAACATTCCAGAATCCGGAGGCATTTGTTCAGGTATTGAAGAGATCAACAATGTTTGATACGGTTCCAGCCATGTTCGGATCAATAGTAGAATACCTTTTGTCTTCTGGTCAATCATCTACATTGCCGTCAATTAAACGACTGTTCATAGGTGGAGATAGAATACCCAATCAACTGATAAAGAAGTTACAAAGGGTATTCAACAAAGCGGAAATAGCAGTTACCTATGGTCCAACTGAGGCAACGATTTGCTCTACTGGATATTTCTATGATGTTTTATCGGAGAAGGATGAACCAAACGGGGCAATAATAGGTGCTCCTGATGACAATAGTTCGATTTATATCGTTAACGAAGATGTTGAGTTACAACCCAAAGGCGTAATTGGAGAAATTTGTATCGGAGGTGTTGGTGTAGCCCAGGGATATTTGAATCGAGCGGACCTGACAGCTGAAAAATTCATTCAGAATCCTTTCGTGGATGGTGAGCCACTCTACAGAACGGGTGATTTGGGTCGTTGGACGGATGACAATCTCATAGAATTCATTGGAAGACTTGATGATCAGGTCAAAGTTAGAGGATACCGCATTGAGTTGGGGGAGATTGAATACATCATTTCGCAAATTGAACAGGTTGAACAGGTAGTGGTTGTTGCCATTGATCATCCTCATCGTTCCGAAAAGGAATTGGTAGCATATCTGACAACGCACAAAGGTGAAGAAACGAAGATCGATTCCACTGTTCTGAGGGCGCGGTTGAAAGAAAAATTACCCGATTACATGATTCCTGCCTACTTCATGGAGTTATCGTCCATTCCATTAACGGCAAATGGGAAAGTGGATCGTAAGAATTTACCGACAATCGATGATCTGAATCTAGGAAATAGTGCTGAGTACGTCGCAGCGAATACAGAGATAGAGAAACAATTAGTGAAAATCTGGGAAGAAGTACTTGAGCGACAAACTATAGGCATAAACGACGACTTCTTTGAGCTGGGCGGGCATAGTTTAAAAGCGCTTCGGTTGATCATGTCAATCAAACAAGAGCTAGATGTGAAGTTAGAAATCAAACAGTTATTCCAAAATACAACCATTCTTCTTTTAGCGAAAGAAATTGACCGAATTAACTGGTTATCCAAAGGTACAGAAGAAGATGAAAGTAATCTAGATATTATTGAAATATGAGGGATGAAATAAGAAATTTGATTGACGAATTAAGGTCTTTTGATTGCTCCATTAAACTAAATGATACTGGAGGAATCAAGCTTGTCATGAAAGACAAGTCGGCTTTGCCTGCGGAGTTAATCCAGCGGGTTAGAGCGAGAAAGTCCGAGTTGATCGATTATCTGCAGTCTGCTACCCAAACAACCGAGTTGGGAATAGAACAAGTAGAGCAGCAGGAGAGTTATCCTATTTCAGATGCACAGCGAAGGTTATGGGTACTGTGCCAGTTCAAAGATGTTTCGAAAACGTACAATATACCGGGTAGTATTCGAATTCATGAACCCTTGGATTTGGAAAGTTTCAAAATGGCCCTGAAGGCTGTCATTGAACGGCACGAAATTCTAAGAACGATCTTCAAGCAAAGTGAAAATGAAGAAGTGCATCAGTGGATTCTTGATTCAGAAGATCTTCAGTTTGAATTGGATTACAGGGATTTAAGAGGCGAGAAATCGAAAGAAGAGATCGCTGCGAACTACATAGAGGATGATTCCTTCAAAGAATTTGATCTCGAAAAGGGACCATTGTTAAGAGCAGCCTTGTTACAAAAGGAAAATGACGCTTTTGTATTCTATTTCAACATGCATCACATTATCAGCGATGCATGGTCGAGTGATATTTTGATTCGTGAGGTCTCAGAGTTTTACGAGTCTTACAAAAACGGAACAAATCCTCAGATGAAAGAGTTGGACATTCAGTACAAAGATTATTCCGTGTGGCAGCTGAAGCAACTTGAAACCGAATCCTTTCAAAAACACAAGAACTATTGGTTAAACTCCTTGAACGGGGAACTGCCTTTGCTCAATTTACCAAGTCACAAGAAAAGACCAGTGGTAAAAACAAACACAGGTCATGAGTTTAGAATAATCATTGGGGAATCTCTTACTGAAAATTTGAGAGCGTATGCTCGAAAGAACAATGGAAGCCTTTTCACAAACTTACTGGCAGCATGGAATGTGCTTTTTTACCGATATACGGGCCAGAACGATATTATTCTTGGGACTGCGGTAGCGGGAAGAGAGCACAAGTCACTGGAAAACCAGATAGGATTCTATGTGAATACACTGGCCTTACGGAATCAGGTTCATAAGAACGAGAATTTCGACGATTTTAGTGCTCGGGTCAATGAGAATACATTGGAAGCTCTCAACCATCAGATGTATCCTTTCGACCGACTCATTGAGGATTTAGATCTTGAACGAATAGTAAATAGAAGTGCGGTATTCGATGTAATGTTCGCTTTTCACGAGAATAATGGACAGGAGATTGAAACTGCTGCTGCATCATCCGATTCCTCTAAAGTTGAAGATCTCGGATCGGACCTTTCTAAATTTGATATGTCGATTACCGCAACGGAAATGAGTAATGCGCTGTCGATACATGTCTTGTTCAACCCAGATGTGTATGAGCATCAGCTGATCGAGCAACTCATGAAGCACTTTAGTCAGGTGCTAAGCCGATTATTGGAAAATCCGAAGGAAGAGCTAAATAAGGTAAATTTCCTTACTGAAAGGGAAGAAAAAGAGTTAATCGATACGTTTAATTCGAAAAGAGAATCGAAACACGATAAAACGATTGTTGAATTATTTGAAGAGCAGGTAGTCAAAATACCTTCGAAGTTGGCCGTTTCATGTAAGGGGAGAGAACTGAGTTTCGAAGAATTAAATGAAGTTTCGAATCAATTTGCACATTATCTGTCGAAAATCTATCAGGTAGGCAAAGGAGATTTAGTCGGAATAAAACTAGAACGAAGTGAGTGGTTGATTGTCTCCATTCTTGGAATATTAAAAGCAGGAGCGGCTTATGTTCCAATCGATCCTAATTATTCGAATAAAAGAATCGAATTTATCCAAAATGAAACTTCAGCAAAACTGTGTGTAGACTCGAACGAGATAGAGTTGTTTCAGGCAGAAAAAGGGGGGTGTTCCCCAGCAAATACTCAAATCGAGATAGACAAAGATGAACTTGCCTATGTCATTTATACATCTGGTTCGACGGGAGAACCAAAGGGAGTGATGATTCAGCATAAAAATGTTGGGGCTCTAATTCAATGGAGTCTTAAGGAATTTGCGCAAACGATGGTCGATGAGGTTTTGTTCACTACCTCGATCAATTTCGACCTCTCAGTTTTTGAGATTTTCTATCCGCTTACCTCAGGGAAATCGATTCAGGTTTTGCTAAATGGCTTGGAAATACCAGAGTACCTGAATAATGAGAAGAAGATAATGGCGAACACTGTTCCTTCTGTAGTTGGAGCGCTATTGCGTGAAGGTGTTGACCTTAGTCCAATCATTGCCTTAAACATGGCAGGGGAACCGATTCCGAATGAGTACAAGGAACGATTGGTTGGAAAAATAGATGAGATTCGAAACCTGTATGGGCCATCAGAAGATACCACGTATACTTCCTGCATACGAGTGGACCGGGATCAGCGCGATCTAATTGGAAAGCCGATAGACGATACACAGATCTATATCCTGAATGATTCTCTTGCTTTACAACCGATTGGTGTAATTGGTGAGATTTGCATTTCGGGCGCGGGTGTATCAAAAGGTTATTTGAACAAAGATGAGCTGACGGCGGAAAAGTTTATTCAGAATCCTTTTGTTCCTAATACTAAATGCTATCGAAGTGGTGACATGGGCAGATGGCTGGCGGATGGCAATCTTCAATTTATTGGAAGAAGGGATAGGCAAGTTAAAATCAGGGGCTATCGGATTGAGTTGAATGAAATCCTAATAGAGTTATTAGCTCATAAGCAAATAGCGAATGGTTACGTTACCACCTTCAAGAATAATGATGAGAAGCAGTTAGTAGCTTACTACGTCCTTTCAGAAGAAAGCGCATTAACAATCGACGAACTGGGTGCATATCTTAGGAAAAGATTATCTGCATATATGATTCCTTCGCATTTTGTTCAACTGGAAGAGATTCCCTTAACCGCAAACGGTAAAATAGACGAAAAGTCACTCCCAGCCCCGGAAGAATCTGAAGGAAACAGTGGAGCTGCTTATGTTGCACCAACGAGTGATTTAGAAAAAAACATAGTCGCAATCTGGGAGGAGATTTTGCAGAAAGAAACAATTGGATTAACGAATGATTTCTTCCTTCTTGGAGGTCATAGCCTAAAGGCTTTACGCCTCATTAACGAGTATCAGAAGTCCTTTGATGTGAAGCTTTCGGTGGATGATTTGTTTGTAAACACGACTGTCGCGTCTCATGTTCAGCTGATTCAGACGTCCACTAAAACAAAATACAAGGATATTCCCACTTTTAGTCCTAGTGAGTTGGAAGAAGGAAAACACTCAGGATTTCCAATTTCGAATGCTCAGCGGAGAATCTGGGTGTTGAGTCAGTTTGAAGAAGCCTCGTTAGCATACAATATGCCAACAATTATTTACCTGGGGCATGATTTGAGTCTGAATAATTTCCGAAAGGCAGTTCATTCTGTTATTAATCGACATGAAATTCTACGCACAGTTTTTAGGGAAAATAATGAGGGAGAGTTGAGACAATGGGTGATCGATGTAAATCAATTTCAGTTTGATATTCAGTTAGTGGATTTGCAGAATGAGGAGAATTCCCAACAACGACTTTCACAACTTATTCAACAAGATTCGATTCAACCTTTTGATTTCGAAAAAGGTCCACTAATGCGAGCAACTCTCTTTCAGCTTGGAAAGAACGAATTTGCCTTTTATTACAATGTACATCACGTTATTAGTGATGGTTGGTCAAATAATGTGCTTTGGAAAGATACTCTTGAGTACTATGAGGCTCTTCAAGAAAATCGATCCCCTAATTTGGAAGAGATGCGCATTCAATACAAGGAATTTAGTGCATGGCAACTTGATCAGCTAAACGGAGAAAGCCTTGGGGAAGATCGAGAATATTGGTTGGATCGTTTGTCAGGGGAGCTTCCAGTGCTAAAATTACCAGTAAGCACTAACAGACCTGCCTTGCAAACAAATAGTGGAGAAGTGTTACAGGTTGTTTTCAGCCAGGATCTCTCAAGCCGTATGAATGAATTCTCTTCGAAAGAAGGAGGTTCACTCTTCATGAGTTTATTATCCATCTGGACAGTGCTGATGTACAAATACACTGGACAACATGATCAGATCGTTGGAACTCCTGTTTCTGGAAGAGATCATGCCAACCTCGAAAATCAAATCGGATGCTACACAAATACATTAGCTCTAAGAAATCAGGTAAATAATAGTGAGAGTTTTCGGTCTTTGTATCGAAGAGTGAGGGAGAATACCACTCAAAGCCTCTCACACCAGATGTACCCATTTGATCGTTTGGTGGAAGATTTAAAACTTGAAAGGGACATTAGTCGAAATCCGATTTTTGATGTAATGCTGTCCGTTGTGATTGATGATTCTCAGAAAAAGGAAGCTCCTGATGTCAGTGATCAAATGGTAATCAGTCACTTAGGGTCAGCTTTGGCAAAGTTCGATTTAGATGTGACCTTTGAGAAAGTAGGAGGAAGATTATCCTGTAACGCTATTTTTAACTCCGACCTCTACGCTTCTGTAGTCATCGAGAAGCTTTTGCGACACTTTGAGGTGCTAGCAAATGAACTTTTGAGAAACCCTAAAGTAAAACTCGATAGGGTGAATTACTTAACGGAAGAAGAGGTAAAACAGCTTCATGACTTCTCTTGTACAGAAACTCGTTCTTCCGATAATAAAACATTCATTGACTATTTTGAAGAACAGGTCACTAAGTCCTCGATGCATTCAGCACTGGAATTTCGCGATACGACATGGTCTTATCAGGAATTAAATGAAAAGGCGAATCACGTAGCTAGTTATCTGCTAGAAAAGTATGAGATTCAACCGAATGATCTAGTCGGTATTCAGTTGGAACGAAGCCCTTGGATAATTGCGCTGATGATAGGGATTTTGAAGTCTGATGGCGCTTACCTTCCGATCGATTCGAATTATCCTAAGCAGAGAATTCGTTACATGTTGGAGGATAGCCAGGCTAAATTAGTCTTTGATCAGTCGGAACTGGAAGAACTAAAAAAATTCAAACCGACTCCTGTCAAATCGGATGAGATAACACAACGAAGACCGTCTCATCTTTCGTATGTAATGTACACTTCTGGCACCACAGGAAGGCCTAAAGGTGTTATGATTGGTCATCATTCGCTCGTTGATTATGCGCTAACTTTCCGAAATAAGTTTTCGCTTTCTTCAGAAGATCGCATGATCCAACAAGCGTCTATCGCATTTGATACGCATGTGGAAGAGATTTATCCAGTTTTGCTAGCGGGAGGAACAATTCTGATGGGCGAAAATGGCGGTAGTGATATTCAAGAACTGGAAAAGCTTGTAAGTCAGGACAGAGCAACAATTTTGAGTGGAACACCCTTAATTTTGAAGGCACTAAATGATGCGAAAAGTGATCTTTCTAACCTGCGATTATTAATCAGTGGAGGAGATAAGTTCCATTCTTCCTATGTGTCGAGTTTTCTTGGTGAATTGGAGATGTACGATTCATACGGACCTACTGAAGCTACTGTATGTGCTACGTATGCCGAATATACATCGGAAAGATCGGGATCGATCATTGGTAAACCGATCACGAATAGAGAAATATACATTTTGGGAGATCACCAGCAGTTACTACCAATTGGTAGCATCGGTGAAATCTATATCGGTGGTGAAGGATTGGCTATTGGATATCTGAATGACTCAAATCTAACCAGAGAGAAGTTTGTGGACCATCTTTTCGGTTCGAAAGGAAAGCTCTATAAATCGGGAGATTTAGGGAAATGGCTCTCGAATGGAGAAATTGAGTTTATCGGAAGGAAGGATGATCAGGTCAAAATTCGAGGTTACCGTATCGAACTTGGAGAGATTGAAACGAGAATTAAAGAAGTTCCAGATGTAAATGAAGCACACGTAGTTGTCGGTTTTCAATCCGAAGAGAGACCGATGTTGGTAGGGTGCGTTACCTTGAATGATCAAATAGCTAAAAACATACTTGAAATAGAGTCAACGGCTCTGAGAGTCCTCAGTGAGAGTTTACCCAATTACATGGTGCCTGAGCGTTTCTTGATAGTTGAGACCATTCCAGTGACACATAATGGAAAGGTTGACAAGAGAAAGTTGTTAGAGATAGCACAGCAGCAAAGTACTACTTCAGATGCAGTTGTTAAGCCCTCAAACGATTACGAAGAGAGATTATCTGTTTTATGGATGGAGGTTTTGAAACGCGAAACAGTTAGCACAGACAAGGGCTTTTTTACGCTGGGAGGAGATTCAATGAAATTAATCCAGCTCAGATCAAAAATTAGGAAAGCATTCAAATCTGAACTGCGTGTTGCGGATTTATATCAATACACAACAATTCAACAGCAAGCAGAAGTATTGAAAAGTGAGCAGAAATCCAATGTTATGGACCGTGAAGATTCCGATCCACTTCCAGCTAATTTGACACCGATCGAGCAAGAAGATATTGCTGTTATTGGTATGGCCATTCGCGCTCCAAAATCGACAAATATTCACGAGTTTTGGGAAAACATTAAGAACGGAAAAGATCTAATTAAACACTTTAGTAGGGAAGAGCTTTTGGAAGAAGGAGTACCTCAACAAGATCTTGATCACCCTAACTACGTGCGTTCGAACTCCTATCTCTCGAATAAAGAATATTTCGATTCACACTTCTTTGGATACTTACCAGATGAAGCGAGTCTGATGAATCCCCAAACTAGAGTATTCCACGAAGTGGTATGGAGTGCTTTAGAGGATGCTGGTATCAACCCACAGGAATGTCAAGAACTTATCGGGTTGTATGCTGGTGCAACAGAGAATACTATTTGGAGTATTTACAGTGAGTTATACAATGATGGGAAAGTGGACGAATTCGCAGCGAGTAATTTGAGCAATAGTAATTTCGCCAATAGTTTGGTTGCTCATAAACTTAATTTAAAGGGGCCAGTTCATACAATAACAACTGCATGTTCAACTTCTTTGGTGACCATTCATCAGGCTTCCAAAAGCTTACTAAATGGAGAGTGTCATGTGGCTGTTGCGGGCGGAACGTCGGTAAGAAATACCAAGTACGCCCAAGGATACTGGCATCAAGAGGGAATGATTTACTCGAAAGATGGTCGAAACAAAACCTTTGATGAGGATGGAAGCGGAACTGTTGGTGGTGAAGGCTCAGGAGCAGTTGTACTAAAACGACTATCAGATGCGATAAAGGATGGAGATCAGATTTACGCGGTAATCAAAGGGAGTGCTGTCAATAATGACGGAGATCGAAAAGTCGGATATACTGCACCAAGTGTAAATGGACAAGCGGAGGTAATACAATTGGCGCAAAGAAATGCGGGAGTTTCGCCAGAAAGCATCTCCTACGTTGAAGCACATGGAACAGCAACAAATTTGGGAGATCCAGTTGAAGTGCTTGGACTAACACAAGCATTCGGAAAGAGCGATAAAAAATACTGTGCGCTCGGATCAGTAAAGTCGAATGTTGGACATCTTGACAGTGCAGCGGGAGTAGCTGGATTCATAAAAACAGTGCTCTGCCTCAAAAACAAACAATTGGTGCCCTCACTTCACTTTGAAACAGCAAATCCTGAAATCAACTTTGAGAATAGTCCATTCTTTGTAAACACGGAGACTAAGGAATGGAGTGTTCCTGATAGTCCACTAAGAGCGGGAGTGAGCTCTTTTGGTATTGGCGGAACAAATGCGCACATCGTTTTGGAAGAGGCTCCAAACCATGAAGAAAATCCAAGGGATGAAGGTCATGAATTGATCGTATTGTCTGCGAAGTCAAAAGCGTCATTGCTTCGTCAACAAGAAGAATTAAAGGAATTCTTAAGGGCTAATCGAGAGGTGAATCTAACGAATGTCGCTTGGACACTTCAGAACAGAGCTGCATTTGAGTACAGATTATCGTTTGTAGCTAAAACGGTGGATGAAGCGATAGATATACTGAACAAAGAGTCAACAATAAATCAAGTCAGCAGTGCCGGAAGCGCCGAGAAGAAAACAGTATTTCTGTTTTCAGGTCAGGGAACACAGTACGAGAACATGGGGTTGGGCTTGTACGAGAATGAGGAAAGTACATTCAGAAAAACCATGGATAAGTGCTTCGAAATCGCCTCGAACTTTAGTGATGCGAATCTCCGTGAAATTATCTATCCATCCAGTGAAGTTGAAAAGAGCAACTTGATCAATCAAACGATGTACACGCAACCATTGTTGTTTATCTTTGAATATGCCTTGACGGCACAATTGGAAGATTTCGGTATCTCTCCTGATATCATGATGGGGCACAGTATTGGCGAATACGTAGCCGCTTGTAAAGCTGGTGTGTTCTCATTAGAAGATGCGATTAAACTGGTCATCAAACGAGGTGAACTCATGCAAAGTCTTCCCAAGGGAAGTATGCTAGCCATCGGTTTGTCGGAGAAATTTGCGAAGAAATACGTGAATGAGGAAATCGATATAGCGGCAGTAAATACGCCAAATTCATGCGTTCTTTCTGGACCAACTGAAGCAATTGAACAATTGGCGCAAGATCTGGAAGAGGAAGGTATTATGGCCAAAGTACTGCATACTTCCCATGCTTTCCATTCTTCAATGATGGAACCGATTCTTGATGAATTCACATCGCTGGTAGAAAAGGTAGAAATGCATCATCCTGAAATTCCGTATGTATCAAATCTTACAGGTAAGGTTGTTACTTCAGATGAATGGAAGAATACGAAGTATTGGGCAAATCAAATTCGAGGAGCAGTTAGGTTTTCTGCAGGGGTGAGCGAACTGCTCCTAAAAGATAACATCAGAATTATCGAAGTTGGACCCGGAGATTCACTAGTCAATATGGCGCGTCAACATCAATCAAAAGGAACTTCAGTTGAATTGAATTCCCTGATCAGACATCCAAAAGTTGAGCAAGATGACACATCATTTTTGCTGAAGAGTCTTTCCCAAATGTGGGCGAATGGCCTAAAGCTGGATTGGGAGAAATTAATAGAGGAGAAATCAAAACGGAAGATTTCGCTACCAACATATTCTTTTGAAAAAATCAAGTATACCGACGGATACACAGCTTACGAGTTCGTGGCGAATGGCCTTGGAAATTTGAATCAAGAGCAACGATTGGATGAGGGGAATTGGTATTACGAACCGTATTGGAAACCAGCTAAATTGAGGGCTAGTTCTGTTAAGAATGAATCGAATAGTTCTTTCCTCGTTTTCTGCGATTCGGTAGGAGTGGGAGAGAGGCTCGTTGAGTTGATTCGATCTTCAGGGACAAAGGCAATCTCTATTTTGAAGGGAGAGAAATTTGAACAGAAAGATGAATCGAACTTTGAAATTAATCCGGCGCATTTCTCCGATTACGAGAAACTGTTCAAAGCGCTGAAAGAGCTCGGTGAAAGTTCGGTCAGCATCATTCACTTGCTTTCATTGAGCAATGATTCAAGTGAAAATGTGGAAGAAGACATGACGCTTGGATACTACAGTTTGCTTCACATCGCAAAAGAGTTACAAAAAATTGACATGCGCGAAGAAGTTACTTTCACAACGATCACCAACCGTGCAGAGCAAGTATTTGGTCAAGAAGAAATCTTCCCTTCAAAAGGAATGATGTCAGGAATCAACATTGTCATCAACCAAGAAAATCAATGGGCAAAAACCAAAATGGTTGATATCGATAGGGTTGAAAATACATCGGCACAGAGTCAGCTATTATGGCGTGAGGTACTGCACACATCCAACGAGAAACAACTTGCGTATAGAAATGGAAAGAGATGGGCAAAGGATTACGGCACAGTAGATTTATCCATGCTCAGTTCAGATGAATCGGCCTTCAAAAAGAACCATACGTATTTGATCACGGGTGGACTCGGAGGTTTCGGTTACATGATGTCGGAATATCTGATTACCAAATACAACGCTAACCTGATTTTGTTAGGACGAACGGATGCATCACAACTAGGAGAACGGTCAAGTAGATTAATTACCCTTCAAAGTAAGGGGAATGTTGCTTACTATTCGGTTGACTTAGCTGATTTCAGTTCAACACAAAAGGCGATTCAAGCAGGAGAGGAGGAATTTGGAGCAATTCGAGGTGCCATACATGCCGCTGGAAATGTATCAGGAAATTCATTGAAAGGAATCAACTTTTTGAGTCAATCTGAATGTGAAGAGCAGTTTGCTTCAAAAGTGAGAGGAACGAATATCCTCTCGAAGCTACTAAACGGTAAAGAATTGGATTTCTGTTTGTTTACCTCTTCGCTGGCCTCCGTGATTGGAGGTAAGGAATTTGGAGCATACGCTTCTGCAAATTCTTATTTGGACAGCTTCGCTCATACAGGCAGAATCAAGAATTGTGTGAGTATCAACTTCGATGGTTTGGCGGTTAACGGACCGAGTTCTGATGGAACTTCTTTGATCCCTTCTGAAATAATTCATGTGGTTGAGAAGACATTGCTTTCATCTGATGATAGACAGCTTGCCGTTTCCTTAACAGACTTAAATGAACGAATAGAGCGTTGGGTGTACCCAGAAATAGTCGAAGACGAATTTATTCCTTTAGATGAGGAAGATTTCCAAGGGTTTGATCGACCAGCACTATCGAATGAATATATCGAACCTGAAACGGATATTGAGAAAGAAGTGTGTCAATTGTTGGAGTCATTCTTTGGGCTTAACGCAATTGGAGTTGAGGATGATTTTTTCGAACTCGGTGGTGATTCATTGAAAGCGATGACAGTGATTAGCCGAATTCATCAAAAGTTCGATGTCCAATTACAGATAAGAGAAGTGATGCAGAATGCGAATGTTAGAGATCTTTCGAAAGAGATTGACTTACGACTGAAAATGAGAGAAATGGAACAAATGCGTTCGAAAACCAACTTTGATAATAAAATCGAATTGTAATGGAAGAGTTAATATCAGAGTTACTGGAAAAAGGGATCTTCCTATCAAAAGTAGGAGACAAATTGAATGTTGAGTTCAATGGCGATGCTATTTCAGATGAACTCCTTGATAAAATCAGGAGTAATAAGGAGCACTTGCTGAATTACCTTGTTGATAAGGATTCTCAGACTACGTATCGTGAAATTCAGCAACTGGATAAAGCCGATTGCTACGATCTTTCGTCAGCGCAAAAGAGAATCTGGGTATTGTGTCAGTTTGAGGAGGTATCGAAAGTATATAACATGCCCAACAGTATCTTCCTGACAGGAGACTACAACATTGAAAATTTCAAAAAGGCGATTCACGCGACAGTCGAGCGCCATGAAATCCTAAGAACAATCTTCAAAACTGATGGTACAGGCGAAATAAAGCAGTGGGTAATCTCAAAAGATGAATTTCCATTCGAGATTGAGGCAATCGACTACAGTAATCGTCCAAAAGAGGAAGTAGAATCCTTTTTAAGCAATGATTCCTACAAACCGTTCGATTTGGAAAAAGGACCGCTGCTACGCGCAACTCTGATCAAATTGGCAGATCAGGAATACATCTTTTACAATAACATGCACCACATTATAAGTGATGGTTGGTCAAAAGACATTATGTCGCGGGATGTGCTTGCGTTTTATGAGGCATTTCAAGGAGACACCAATGCTCAGTTATCTGATCTGAAAATTCAATACAAGGATTATTCCGCATGGCAACAATCACAGTTAAAGAACGGAGACTTCGATGATGCAAGAGCGTTTTGGTTGAACTCTTTGTCAGGAACTTTGCCAGTATTTAGTTTACCATCGACTAAGGAAAGGCCGCGCGTTAGAACGTATTCTGGTCAAAGTTTAACGACGTTCATTTCGGATACGACAACTGAAAAGTTGAGAAATTATTCCGTTGGGAAAGGAGGAAGCCTATTTATGGGATTACTCGCAGCTTGGAATGTGCTAAAGTATCATTACTCCGGTCAGGAGGATCTCATTATTGGATCTGTTGTAGCAGGGCGGGATCATGCTGAGTTAGAGGATCAGATAGGGTACTATTTGAACACTTTGGCGCTTCGAAATCAAGTCAATCCACAAGAGACCTTCGATCAGTTTTTTGAGACCGTTGTTCAAAATACCTATGATGCTTTTTCTCATCAATCGTATCCCTTCGATCGTTTGGTGGAAGAGTTAGAAATTACGCGAGATGAAAGCCGAAGTGCGGTATTTGATGTGATTTTCGCTCTGCAAAACACGGCAAGAGAAACGGAGAATTACAGTGTAAGTGAAGAAGATGTTGTTCAGATCAGGTCCAACGGTACTGTCTTGGAGAAATTTGACATGACTGTTCTCTTTAAGGAAATTGGAAACTATCTGTCATTTGAGCTCAACTATAACAGTGACATTTACGATCAGGAGTTGATGGAAGGGCTTATGAGGCACTTTAAGTCGCTGGTCGATGCTCTGATGAGTGCTCCTGATGAAAAAATGGGGGAACTGGATTTTCTCGGAGAAGAGGAAAAAGTACAGCTGATTGAGGAGAAAAATCAATCGACTGTAAGCGATTCTTCAGAAGATACCATATTGGATGTGTTCCAGCGTCAAGTGCAGCTAACACCTCACTCGACCGCGTTAGTGTTCGGTGATGTGTCGATGACCTATGCCGAGTTAAATACAAGAACAGATGAATTAGCACGTTGCCTGATAGAAGAATACAAGATCGAAGAGAATGACCAAATCGGAGTTTTCATGGACCGCTCAGAATGGCTCTTGATTGCTATGTTAGCAACACTCAAAGCAGGTGGGACATACGTTCCGATTGACACAAAAACAACGCTTGAGCGACAAGAGTTTATCATTTCTGACATTCAGCCAAAATTATTGTTGATTCTTTCGGAGAATATGTTCGATATCCTGGAATTCGATATAGAGGCGTTCTCGGTGGATATTCAATTGTCGGATTGGGTTGCGGAAAATTCAACGCTTACATCTGAATTGAAACGGGTTTCTCCTTCTCAAACGGCATATGTAATCTATACTTCCGGGTCAACAGGTGCTCCGAAAGGCGTGGAGGTCACCCATGGAAATGTGTACAATTATTTGAGTTGGGCGAAAAATACCTATGTGGATGAGCAAGATGCTCAGAACCATTTTGGTCTGTACAGCTCACCCTCGTTCGATTTAACTGTAACGAGTTTGTTCCTCCCATTGATCTCAGGGAGTACAATTCGTATTTATCCACCTGAGATGGAAATTTCAGAAATGTTACGGGATTACTTCGATCCAAGTACACCTGCAGATATCATCAAACTTACTCCCGCCCATGTTCAGGTGTTGGAACACCTCGATCTGAAATCCACGAACGTCAAAACGGCTATCCTCGGAGGAGAAGAGCTGCTGCCACACCATGTCAGAATATTAAAGGAGCTAAATCCTGACATGCGTATTTTCAATGAATACGGACCGACCGAGTGCACAGTAGGTTGTACTGCATACGAGGTGGAAAATGATCAAAGAATTACTATCGGAAAACCCATCGCGAATACGCAGGCATACATCGTCAATGAATTCGGGAAGTTGCAACCCGAGGGAGTCGTAGGAGAATTGATAATTGGTGGGAGAGGAATTGCTAAAGGATACCTTAATCAACAAGACCAAACGAATGAACGCTTTATTTCCCCCTATTTTTTGAATAAAGAATCTAGGGTTTATCGAACAGGTGACCTTGCCAGATGGCTCCCCAATGGAGATTTAGCATATTTCGGAAGAAATGATGATCAAGTAAAAATCAGGGGGCACCGTGTAGAATTGGGCGAAATTTCGAACAAGATCGTTTCAAATGATTGTGTGGAGTCAGCAGCTCTCAAAGTGTTCAACGAAGATGACGAAAATAAAACCTTGGTCGCATACTACGTTCCTGAATTGAAGACGGCATATACCTTGAATCAGTCATTAAAGCATGCAAAGGGTCAGCTTCCAGAGAGAATGAAACTGCATGAATTGCCAAATGGTATGCTCATGTATGCATATAACAAGACGGAACTTCATTTTGTTTTCGAGGAAATTTTTGAACATGATGTGTACTTAAAACATGGAATTCAAATTCCTGATAATGGGTGTGTGTTTGATGTAGGCGCGAATGACGGAATGTTTTCATTGTACGCTCACCTCGCAGCAAATCAAGTGAAAATCCATGCCTTCGAACCCTTACCTCCAACCTTCGAACTGCTGAAACATAACACAGAACTATACGAGGGAGATTATACGGTTCATAAAATTGGTTTGGCTCGAAAAGAGGAAACGGCAACATTTAGTTATTTCCCAAATGCAACGGTGCTTTCAACGCGCTATCAGGAGGGGAATGAAATAGAATCGATCGTTAAGAAGTTCATCAAGAATGCCAATGAAACTGCGGACGAAAAACTCAAAGATGAACAGCTAGACACGCTGTTAGATGATCGATTAAAAAGTGAGGAATACACATGTAAATTGAAAAGACTTTCGCAGATTATTGCTGAGGAAAATATTGAAAAAATTGATTTGCTCAAGGTCGATGTTGAAAAATCTGAATTAGACGTCCTTGAAGGAATTGATCCTGATGATTGGAAGAGAATTCAACAAATTGTCATCGAGGTTCATGACGATGAAAATGATCGTCTCTCGCACATAAAAGGAATGTTAGAAGATCATGGTTATCATGTGATTGTTCACCAAAGCGACGATGCTCAGGGGACCAACTTATATGATCTGTACGCGCGCAAGCGAGAATTGGTCGAATCTCAAACCAATCAGGAACAGCAGAAAATTCGAGCCGTTGAGTGTAAATCAAAGCAGCAAATTGAGAAGGAAATCAGAGGCTCACTAGAGAATAAACTGCCCGATTATATGATTCCAAATCATTTCGTAGCAATGGCCAGTATCCCATTGACGAAGAATGGAAAAATTGATAAAGACCAATTAGAAAACCCTTCTAGTGATACAGGTACTACTGAAGTCAATTATGTAGCTCCAGAAAGTCAGCTGGAAAAGAATGTTGTTGCGATCTGGGAGAATGTACTTCAAAAGGAGCGTGTTGGTTTGGAGGATGACTTTTTCATTCTAGGCGGACATAGTCTGAAAGCGATTCGCCTGATTAACGAGTATCAAAAATCATTTGATGTAAAACTCTCGATCAATGATTTGTTCACGAATACAACTGTTAAGTCACATGTCAATTTGGTCCAATCATCCACTAAAGAAAATTATGCGGAAATTGAAGCATTTAGCGATGAGCAATTAGAGAAAGGAAGTAAGCATGGATTCGCTATTTCTGATGCGCAAAGAAGATTATGGATTCTCAGTCAGTTTGAGGAAAGCTCCGTTGCCTACAATGTGTCAGGAACCATTCAATTGATTGATTCGACTGAACTAAACACATTGAAAAAGGCCATTCGCGCAGTTGTTGATCGGCATGAAATTCTCCGAACAGTCTTCAGAACATCCGAACAGGATGGAGATGATTCAGGTGAAGTAAGACAGTGGGTGATACCAACAGAAGAATTTGATCATTCAATCGATTATCAAGATTTTACGCACTCATCCAGCGATGCGTATGCTTATGTTGAACGCGATTCCTTAACTCCTTTTGACCTGGAAAACGGTCCGTTAATTCGGATGGCCATCTTAAAGCTCAAAGAGGACGAATTCCTGTTGTATTACAACATGCATCACATTATCAGCGACGGTTGGTCGATGGAAGTATTGATCAAAGATACAATGGCGCTGTACAAGGAATTCCATCAAGGGATTGATGCTGAATTGAAGCCGCTGAGCATCCAATATAAAGAATACGCTGCCTGGAAGCTAGAACAAATTGAAAATGGTTCCTTCGATAAACACCAACGTTATTGGTTGGAAAACCTCTCTGGCGAGTTACCGTTAATCGATCTTTCCCGCGTAAAGAAACGCCCACGAATTAAAACCTACAATGGTCATACGCTGGGAATGTTCCTGAGCAAAGAAGTGACGAAAAAACTCAATTCGTACGCAGTTGAGAATGGTGGTACCTTATTCATGACCCTATTGAGTTCTTTGAATGCTGTGTTGTCGCGTTATACTTCGCAAAATGACATCATTGTGGGAAGTCCAGTAGCCGGAAGGTCACATGCTGATCTAGAAAACCAAATTGGTTTTTATGTTAATACACTGGCCCTCAGAAATGAAGTGAATTCGGCGGATAGTTTCAATGATCTTTTTGCAAGAATAAAGGATACTACGCTCGAAGCATATCAGTATCAGGAGTATCCATTCGATAGATTGGTAGATGAACTCAATTTACCTGTAGATACGGGTAGACATCCTGTGTTTGATATCATGTTAGTGCTGCAGAATAACCGAGAAAATGATTCAAAATTCTCACTTCAGAATCAAGAAAAGAAGGAAATATTTGACATAGGTACGCAAACGAGTAAGTTCGATTTGTTGATAGCAGCAGAGGAACGAGGAGAACACATCGCTTTGTCATTCGAATACAACACGGACGTGTATGAAAGAGCAACGATTGAACGTTTTGCACTCCATTTCAATGCACTGATAGAAGGCCTTATCAACGCACCATTAAAGCCTTTAAATGAAATCAACTATTTGTCTGATGATGAATTGAACAGACTGACGAATTCCTTGAACGATACAAAAGTGGTCTACTCAGGGAGTACAGTGATGTCTTTGTTTGAGGAGCAGGTTTCCAGCACACCGGATGCAACTGCAGTTGTATTCAATGGAGAATCACTGACGTATGACGAACTGAACCAATGGTCGAATGGATTGGCGAATGCGTTGAGAAATGATTTTGGGGTGACTGCTCCAAGCGAAGCGGGCATACTGACTCAAACGACGACGGTTGGAGTTGTATTGGAGCGATCCCTCGAAAGTGTGGTTGCGATGATTGGTGTGATGAAATCTGGAGCATGTTATGTTCCAATTGATCATGATTATCCAACGGAAAGAGTGCAGTACATGGCTCAAGATGCAGGTTTCGGTATTCTGGTTGGTGATCAAGAGTTAGCGGAGAAGAATGGGATAAGTATTGAGTCGCTTGTTTCTGTCGGGAACTACGATCCACGCTCGAATGATACCGTCGACACACAGAATGTGGAGGTTGACTTGCTACCAGACGACTGGGCTGCAATTTACTACACTTCTGGCTCAACGGGAAAACCAAAAGGAGTAATTCAAACGCACCGAATGATCCGAAATTTGACGCAATGGGATATGCACCACAGCGGTCTCGGTAATGGGGTGAGGCATTTACAGTATACCTCATTCGGTTTTGATGCATCCATTCACGATGTGTACTCCGTATTGTGTCGAGCAGGAAGTCTGTACCTTGTTTCGGAAGATCATCTATTGGATTATCCTGCTTTGCTTAAGGAGATTGGTCAGTATCAAATTGAGACGATGTTCATGCCTTTTTCAGCACTCAATGCCTTCCTGATGCAAGTCGAACTAGATAAGATAGAGTCACATAGCTTGAAGCACATAATTTCCACTGCTGAACAACTCTACGTAAGTGAACAAATGGAGAACTTCCTAGAACAAAATCCGGAAGTTAAACTACACAACCGTTATGGTCCATCTGAAACGCACGTTGTGACCAGTTGTTGGATGAGTGCATCCGAAGGAAACATCATTCATCGTCCTTCGATAGGAAAACCCATTTCAAACACTCAGATATACATCCTAGACGAACACGAAAACTTGCTGCCAGAAGGTCTGACAGGTGAGATCTGCATTGCAGGAGAGAATGTTGGGGGAGGATACTTGAATTTGCCAGAAATAACGAAGGAGAAATTTAAGGACAACCCTTTCGAAGAGATGGGCAGAATGTACAAAACGGGAGATCTTGGTTATTGGGCACCGGACGGAAATATTGAGTTAATCGGTAGAGTTGATGATCAGGTGAAAATCAGAGGATACCGCATTGAGCTAAATGAAATTACCAGGGAATTACTTGCTCACAAATCAATTGATAATGGACTTGTAACCACTTTTACGAACGACCGAGAGCAAAAAGAACTAGTTGCTTATTTTACGTTGTCTAATGAGGGAAAGGCAAATAATATTGAGGGAAATGAAGCATCCGTTATTGAGGAATTGAGAGCTCTTTTGAAATCAAAACTTCCTGCATACATGGTTCCTTCGTACTTTGTTGAGTTAGACGAAATGCCTCTCACACCAAATGGTAAGATTGATGAAAAGGGACTGCCACTGCCAGATGGTACGTCACGTGCGAAAGATTCAGAATACCTCGCGGCTCGAAATGAGCTTGAGGCAAAAATGACTACTATTTGGGAAGATGTTCTTCAACAAGATCGAATTGGAATAAAAGATGATTTCTTCATGCTCGGTGGACATAGTCTGAAAGCGGTTCGGATTCGAAACAGGTATCAGAAAGAATTGAATGTATCACTTTCGTTAAAGGAATTGTTTACAAATTCTACGATTGAAAGCCAATCGGAGTTAATCGAAAACACGATTCGAAAAGAGTTTGAAGCGATCCCGAAGGCAGAAATTCGAGCAATTTACCCAGTTTCAGAAGGACAGAAAAGATTGTGGATTTTGAGTCAACTCGATGCTGCGTCAACTGCTTACAGTATCTCAAATACAATCCAGCTTTCTGGAACGTATGACAAAGCGCGATTACAAAAGGCGGTGGACAAAAGTGTCGAACGTCACGAAATTCTGCGCACTGTTTTCACAACTAATGCCCAAGGAAATCTAGGACAGCAGATTTTGTCTTCTGATAAAATTGACTTCAATGTTGATTTCATCGATGTACATGAAGAGTTGAACAAGAGAGAATTGGTTCAGAAGTATATCCAGTCAGATATGAACAAAGTGTTTGATCTGGAGAAAGGGCCATTGTTCCGAGCCAGCTTAATCCAGGTTGAGGAGGAAGAATACCTATTGTACTTCAATATGCATCACATCATTTGTGACGATTGGTCAATCCGCGCACTGTTCAAAGACACCATGTTCTTCTATGAACAATTGGAGAAAGGTATTGACGAGGACCTCGAACCATTGCGGATTCACTACAAAGACTACTCTGTGTGGCAACAGGATGAGTTGTCGAATGTTCGGTCGAACGTACACAAAGATTTTTGGTTGAATAAATTGAGCGGTGAACTTCCTGTTATGGATTTGCCCTTTACAAAAGAACGCCCGACATTCAGAAGTTTTGAAGGGGGGATTTGGGCCACCGAGATACATCCAGAGCACATCATCGAATTAAGAACTCAGAGCCAGAAAAAAGGGGGAACACTCTTCCACGGTTTATTAGCCGCATGGCTTGTTCTCATGCATAAATACACGACGGAAAATGATCTTTTGATTGGAACATCCGTTGCTGGGAGAAATCATGCGGATTTGGAACATCAAATTGGATATTATTCGAATTCAATAGCGCTTCGAAATACACTAGTTCCAACTGATAGTTTTGAGCAAATCCTCAAGAATATCATTGAGAGCTCGACTGAAGCGATGAATCATCAGGATTATCCATTCAATAGATTGGTGGAAGAACTGGGAGCGAAGCGCGAATCTAACCGAAATCCTGTCTTTGATTCTATGTTTGTGTACAATACGGGTGATCAGCCATCGCAAACGGAGACAAGGCAAAATTTTGACGAAGTACATCATTCAGAGTCGAAAGCAAAACTTGATTTAGAGATCTCTATTTTGGATATGGGATCGATACTTTCTTTCAGAATTATCTATGATGCCGACGTATTTGAGTCGATTCATATCAAGAACATGTTACTGCGATTCAAATTGTTAGTAAAGGAGTTGGTGACCGATTCGACCAAATCGATCAAGGAATTCAGCATTGATGGTGCTTCACGAAAGGAAAAGAAGAAAAAGAATCTTTCAAAACTGATGTCAAAAAAGTAAGAAAATGAAAGGCAAACTGAAAGGACTGAAAAATATTAAAGCGAAAAGTGTTGATACAAATGATCGGGTGAAAACGCTACCGTTTGAGAATGCACATGGCTTTCCATTGGTCGTTAGCACCGATTATTCCGATTTGAATATCGGCGCTTGGATGGAAACGAATCGCGAATCAATTGATAAAAACCTCACGAAATTTGGAGGAATTCTATTTCGTGGTTTCAATGTAAATACCGTCGAGAAATTCCAAGGGTTTATGGCTTTTTTCGAGAATGAAAAACTCGAGTATAAGTTGCGATCTTCGCCGAGACACGCTGTGGGGGAGAAGGTGTACGTTTCAACTGAATACCCAAAAGAACAATCGATTAACATGCACTGCGAAAGTTCGTACGCGCCAAGTCATCCGAATAAAATCGCATTCTGCTGCCTCATTCCTGCTGAAAAAGGTGGTGAAACACCCATTGCTGATACGCGAAAAGTATTCAATGAAATCTCGGAAGCTACGCGCGAGAAGTTTCAAGAAAAGGGAGTGAAGTACAGAAGGTTTTTCTCAGGTAGATCAGGTATGTCATGGGAAGAAGCATTTCAGACGGAAAGCAAAGATCAGGTGGAAGAGGAATGTCAGTTAAGTGGGATCGACTATCAGTGGATCAACGATAACGAACTCATCCTAACGTGGACGAAAAAGGCCATTTGGGAGCATCCTAATTCAGGCGAAAAAATCTGGTTTAATCATGCACTCTTCTTCAATGAAAATGCCGCGGGGTATGAAGAGTTGAGAGCTGTACTTGAAACGGATCAACTTCCGAATAACACATTTTACGGCGACGGAACGAACATATCAAAAGAGGAAATCCAAGAGCTTACGCAAGCGTTCGAAAAGTCAACTATTGAGTTCCAATGGAAGACCGGTGATGTTTTGCTATTGGATAATTTATTAATGGCACATGGTAGAAATCCATTTGAAGGAGAAAGGAAGATCATTGTATCGATGATCTAATTTGAGGAGAGAAATATGAAGAAGGAGCACATGGAAAATTTTGAGTTATCGCTGAATCAAAAGAGATGCTGGTTGTTGGATAACGAAAACCTAAACAAGCTGTATAATGTTGTGGCTGTAAGTTTTCTTGACCGTCCAGAAGTGAAAACCGTAAATGAAATTCTCCAAGAGATTATTCGAACGCATGAAACGCTTTCAAGCACGCTATTTCTTGACGAAAATGCTAATGTTCCACTTCAGACTCCCAACTATCACGAGAACGTAAAAAGTACTGTTATTGATCTTTCTCAGTTCAATGAGTGGATGGACGATTCATGCCATACCTGCGAACCGAGTAGTCAATCTTCTCAGCCGATCAGTTTTTACCTTTTTCAAGATGAGCAGGAAAAAGTGGCCAAACTGGTACTGAAGGCGCAGAGCTTCTGGACGGATTTGTTCGGATGTTTCAAATTAGTGGAGAACATTGATGCACGATTGAAGGGTGAATCCATCATGAATGATGAGGATGAAGACTTCGTGATACACAGAAACTTTGCGGCATGGCAGAATGAATTGATTCAGGAAGAAGACAACGAAGGACTGTTGTTTTGGTCGAATTATGAATTCGATCTTAAACGAAAGAACATTCCTTTCGGCAGTGGAACGACAGTGAATTTCAGCCCACGAAAGGTGAGTCTCGGAAAGATCGATAAGAACACATGTGTATCTGATAATCAGGAAGAGATTGAATTGGAGTTTCTCACTTCTTTTATTGAATACTTGCAATTTTTTCAACGTGAAGGATGTACGCTGGGTTACTCGCTTTTCTCCAGGTTGTACGAAGAACTGAATGAAACGGTAGGACTGATTACTAAGACCGTACCGCTTGAAATAAATCAGGAGCTGCTCCAAGGAGATGTGAAAGCGAAGCTCGCTGATCAATTGGAAGAGATTCGCGATTGGTCGGATTATTATGGTGCAGACTTTTTAGATAAAAGTGCTACTCTTCAGAAGTTTCAAACCAATTTTCAGTTTATCAATTTGGATGAGGTAGCACCGAGTTCCGCTAAACTGCAGGTTGATTCTGTTTTCTCAGTACTGGATTCTTTTGAGTTGAAATTGGAAGTCACGCAGTTCACGGAGCACTTTGAAGTTAGTCTGTATTATGATGAAAATTGCTTCACTGAAAAGGAGATCGAAGTAATAAAAAGTCAACTTACTGGAATATTAGGAGAGAAGTTTGATGTAAATGCAGATCAAACAATATCGCCCATCGAGTCCGAAATTTTGAAACAACTCGAAGGGGAGCGTAGTCCAACTCAACAGGCCGCAAACGTCTATCAATTGATTGATGAACAAATCAAAAAAAATCCTGCAAAAATTGCTTTAAGCAAGGGAGGGGAAGAATTTACGTACGCGCAGCTTGAGAATAAAGTAAATGCTACTGCTCAGTATTTGACGAATACCATTGACCGATTATCAGATCGCCCCATTGCAATTTTATTGGAAGATCCAATCGACTTTGTCGTGTCCATGTTAGGCATCATGAAAGCTGGCGGACATTTTCTTCCCTTAGAGCCCAAAACGCCATCCAAAAGACTCGATTTCATTTTGGAAGACTCCGAAAGCGTAGCGTTGATTACCAATGAATCTTTGGGCGATAAGTTGGATTATTCGGGAGAAACGATTCAGTTTAACACGCTATCAGAATCAGAGATGACTGATAATCTGGAAATTGCAGTGTCCGAAGTTGCCTATATCATTTACACTTCTGGCTCCACTGGAAATCCGAAAGGTGTTAAAGTTGGGCATCAAAGTTTGATGAATTACCTCAACTGGGGAAAATCCTACTATCCTTCGGGTAATTCGGCGCTTTTCACATCTTTTTCCTTTGATCTGACACTCACATCTATCTTACTTCCATTAGTAAATGGACAGTCCGTTTTTGCATCCGAAGAAAATACACCGATTGATGATGTGTTGGTCGATGTTCTTGCGAACCCATCGATCAAGTTGATCAAACTGACTCCTTCTCATATCAACCTGATCCATATTCTTTCCGCGAAAGCGAATGGAACAAAAGCCTTTATTTGCGGAGGAGAGGCCTTGAGTAAAGAACAGGTTGAACACCTGTATGATTTGGGGGAGAACATTGAGGTCTTTAATGAATATGGGCCAACAGAGGCAACAATCGGTTGCGTCGTAGCCAAGGTTTCAAAGTCTGATCAGAAGATACTTATCGGACGCCCGATTGCAAATACGCAATTGAAAGTTCAACATGAGAACAAGGCGTGTGCAATTGGTCAATCAGGCGAGTTGTGGATTGGAGGAAAATGCCTTTCCTTGGGATATGTGAATGCCACAAACGAGGCGAGCATGGCATTCATAAGCGGAGAGTCCAGCGAGGAAAATATGTACAAGACAGGTGATCTCGTTCGTTTATTGCCAAGTGGTCATCTGGAGTATTTAGGACGAATCGACGAGCAGGTCAAGATCAACGGATATCGCGTTGAGTTAGGAGAAATTGAATCACAACTCATTAGTTTGAATGAGATTTCCAATGCAGCGGTGTTATACGAAAAAGAGGAGGGAACTAATCCCATGTTAATGGCTTTTTTCGAATCGAACACAAATATGGAAGTTACACGATTAAGATCGTTCCTCTCTGAGAACCTTCCTTCGTACATGATTCCGCAACATTTCTATCAAATCGAACGATTACCGCTTACGTCAAACGGAAAATTGGATCGCAAACGATTGCTCGAAATGAAGACAACAGCTGTCTCTTCAATGACAGAATATGTTTCTCCAAGTACGGAAGAAGAAAAGAAGATTGCGCGTGTGTGGTCTGATCTTCTGCAGCTTGACGAAGATAAAGTCGGGATCAAACATCGATTTTTTGAGGTAGGTGGAGATTCGATCAAAGTGATCCGTTTGGTCGTGGAATTACGCAAAATGCTTGACTACAAATTGACCGTTGAGGATATCTACAATAACGATACAATTGAGGGACTAGTAAGTTACGTTGACCAACACAAAGATACGCTTGGATTGGAGGACGATAAGCGCCAAGAACACAGAGAGCAGGTTGTGAAAGAAATGGAAGAACTCAAACAGCGAGTGCTTTCGACTGACCTTCTTCAAAATGATAACGTGGAGGATCTTTATCCCATGAGCGATATTGAGAAGGGGATGGTATTTGGCTACCTGTTGAATGAAGGTACAGGAACCTATCATGATCAAATGGTTTTCACCAATCGATTTGAAGACTTCGACATTAACCGTTTCGAGCAAGCATTGAATATTCTCAGTTCAAAACATGAAATTCTCCGAACAGGATTTGATTTAAGCAATTTTGAAACGGAAGTTCAGATTGTATACAAAAGCATCGAAAATTCTATTCATTTCGAAGATATTTCTACTTCCTCTGTTGATGATCAGGAGAAGTACATCGGTGCTTTCCTGACAGGACAATTGGAGCATAGATTTGAAGTGAAAAAAGCCCCGCTCTGGCGAATGAGTGTGTTCAAAATTGATTCAGATAGTTATGTGTTCATCTTCGAATTTCATCACGCTATTCTCGACGGTTGGAGTGATGCTTCTTTCATAACAGAACTGAATAATCTCTATTTGAGTTTAAGCGAAAATTCTGATTACCAAATAGATCGACTGAAATCGAGCTATAAGGATTTTGTCATTGAACAGAAGATCAGTCAATCTGATGAAAAAGTAAAAGAATTCTGGAAAACCGAGCTGTCCGAATACGAGCGCCTTGATTTGTTTACTGAAGAGGAAGAGATTTCAAGGTTCCTTCATTCGAAAGGACATGAGTATCTCGTTCGTTTGGAAGAAAGAGCTGCCGAACTTCAAACAACGGTCAAAACGATTTCTTTGAGTGCGTACCTGATATTACTTCAGACCCTCAATTCAGAACCAGAAATCGTCTCGGGACTCGTAACAAATAACCGACCCAATATTCCCGATGGAGATAAGATCGTTGGGTGTTTCCTAAATACAATTCCGTTCAAAACGACGATTGATGGGACAACGTCTTTGCTGGAGGTCATACAGAAGGTGCACGAAAAAACAATCGAACTTAAGAAATACGATGCGCTCAGTTTATTCGCGATAACGGAAATTTGTCAAGAGAAATCTGAACATGCCAACCCCTTCTTCGATGTCATGTTTAACTATGTGGATTTCCACATTTTTAACGAGGTTAAACAAGATGACAATGTCAATCCTAACGCGGAAGCATCTCGTGGGCCTGCATTAGAAAGCCACGAAAGAACCAATACGTATTTTGATTTCACGGTAAGTTCGACAGGTAATGAATATGGCTTGCTCATCAGCGCAACGAACAAACTAAAATCAGGTCTTTCAATTGAATACGTAGGCAATCTCTATTTTAAAATAGTGGATGCCATTTTGAATGATTTATCACTAATTTCTAGGGAAATTCAATTGTTGGATGATCAGGAGATTACGGAGTTAACCGAAACGCTAAACGATTCCGAGTTCGTATTTGAATCAAACGAAAATCTGATCGATTATTTTGAAGACCAGGTTGCAAAGAATGGTTCTGAAGTAGCTTTGACGGACGAAAATCAGTCCTTAACATATCAGGAACTCAACCAGAGAAGCAATCAACTCGCTCATCATCTGATGGGCCTCTTATCAAATGAGGAGAACAATTCATCTCGAAATATCGGGGTGCTACTTGAACGATCAGTGGATAGTGTAATTGCCATGATCGGAATCATGAAAGCAGGAGCATGTTATGTACCTATCAATCATGAACATCCTTCAGAGAGAGTTCATTACGTAGTAAGTGATGCGAATCTTCAGATGTTAATCGGTGAAAAACACTTGTGCGAAAAGCATTCGGTGGAAGTTAAGAACCGCTTGGATTTGCCTACAATTTGCTCTGAAGATAAAGGGCAACTGGAACACTTGGAGAATCCAGTTAACTCAACTGAGTTGGAAGACGTAGCCGCGATTTTTTATACATCGGGTTCTTCCGGTCAACCAAAAGGGGTACTCCAGACCCACCGCATGATGCGGAACTTAATCCACTGGGATGTGGAGTTAAGTGGAATGGAAAAAGGTCTGAAACACTTACAGTTCAATTCTTTCAGCTTTGACGCTTGCATTCAGGATGTCTTCTTTGCATTGTGCTCTGGTGGCAGTTTGTATATGGTGAAAGAATCGTCAAGACTTGATTACCATCAATTGATGGATGAGATTATTACGAATAAAGTGGAAGTGCTGTTTATGCCTTTCTCGGCACTGAATGCAATGAGTACCGAAGTTGAGTTGGAACAGATTGAAGACCATTCCATTCAATACATCATCTCTACTGCGGAGCAATTAGTGCTCAATGATTCCCTCCATCGCTTTTTGGAGAAGCATCCAGAGATTCAATTACGCAATTACTACGGTCCTTCGGAGACGCACATCGTTACAAAACACGTGATGAGCGCAAAAATAGATAATCTGGAAAGCCCTGCGCCTGTTGGTCAACCGATTGCCAATAGTCAAATTTTCATTGTAAATAGTGGAGGTAATTTGATTCCGAAAGGCGTAACGGGAGAAATTTATATTGGCGGAGAGAACCTTGCTGCGGGGTACTTGAATTTGAAAGAACTCACGGATGAAAAGTTCATTAAAAGTCCGTTTGATTCAACGAAAAAACTCTATAAAACGGGAGATAGAGCTTATTGGAGGTCGGATAACAAGTTGGTTTTTCTTGGTCGAAAGGATGATCAGATCAAAATTAGAGGTTTCCGTGTTGAATTGGGGGAGATTGAACATGCTCTGTCAAAGAATAGCTTGATCGAAAAGGCAGTCGTTTTAGCAAAGAAGCAACAGGATAACGAGTATGCGTTGATCGCGTATGTTGAGGCAAAGAGTCAATCATCGGAAATGGAGCCCCTTCATAAGGATGAACTCAGATCTTTCCTCAAACTGAGCCTACCTGATTACATGATTCCGTCTTATTTCGTTCGCATGGAACATATTCCATTGACGAACAATGGGAAAATTGATAAAAAAGCATTACCGCTTCCTGAGGATTTTGGACAAGCCAACGATCAGGAATTTGTAGCTCCACAGAATGAGCTTCAACATAAATTGATTGGTATTTGGGAAGATGTACTAAAACGAGAGCAAATCGGGATCAGAAATGATTTCTTCGCACTCGGAGGACATAGCTTAAAAGTGGTGCGATTGAGCAATTTGTACCAAAAGGAGTTCGGAGTGAAAGTCCCATTAAAGGAATTGTTTAATAAGGTAACGATTGAGCAACAATGTGACCTAATTGAAAGGGAAGATAAAGGCGTATTTGTTCCAATATTGCCGGTTCCAAAACAGGGAAATTATCCGATTTCGGATGCTCAAAGACGATTATGGGTACTCAGTCAGTTTGAAGATGAAGCCGTCTCATACAATATGCCTGAGCGCATTTACCTTGATCAAGATGTTGACCTCGAAGCTTTCAAGAAAGCCATTCATTCGACGATAGAGCGACATGAGATTTTAAGAACAGTATTCAAAGAAAATGAAGAAGGCGAGATTCGTCAGTGGGTCATTGAACCTTCACAATTGAATTTCAACATAGATTATCAGGATTTCAGAAATACCCAAGCCGAAGTTCAAAATAGAGAAGATGCTCTTCGGAAAGCTGACGAATATATAGAAGTAGATACCTACAGACCGTTTGATTTTGAGAATGGACCTCTCATCAGAGCTGCTATTTTACACGTAGAAGACGATGGAATGGTCTTTTATTACAACTTAAATCACATTATCAGCGATGGTGTCTCAGGAAAGGTAATGGCGCAAGACGTCATGAATTTTTATGAGTTCTATGCGGGTGAATCAGAAGCTAGAACGAAGCCTAAGGAATTAGGAATTCAGTACAAGGATTACTCTGCATGGCAGTTGAATCAAGTGAAAACAAAGGATTTTCAAGAACATAGAGATTTCTGGTTAAGCAGTTTGAGCGGAAATCTACCTGTTATTGATTTACCCTCATCTAAGAAACGCCCGGCATTAAAAACAACCAATGGTAAAACTCTGGGAATCTTCATGGATGAGGAGTTCACCTCAAAATTGAAAGCATTCAGCCAACAACATGGAGGAACTTTATTCACGGGATTGCTGGCTTCGTTGAATGCAATGATATATCGATACTCTGGTCAACGTGACTTGATTATTGGTAGCCCTACAGCTGGTCGTGAACACCCTGATTTGGAAGGTCAAATTGGCTTTTATGTCAACACGCTGGTATTGAGAAATGAGGTTCGAAAGAATGATAGTTTTCAAGAGTTGTTCCAACGTGTAAAGGAAAACGTATTCAATGCTTTCTCACATCAGATGTATCCTTTCGATAGGCTGGTTGGGGAGTTGGATCTGCCAAGAGATACCAGTAGAAGTGCTGTGTTTGATATCATGTTGGTTCACCAGAGTAATGCTGATGAAGAACAAGATGATCGAAGGTTTGATTACACAGATGAAATTATTGATTTCGGAGCTAAAACTAGCAAGTTCGACTTATTGATTACTACGGAGGAAGTAGGTCAGGGGTTATCTCTCAAGTTTGAGTACAACACGGATGTTTATGATGATACAATGATGGAACGATTCATTGTTCATTTCAGATCGCTCATGAAGGAACTGGTTAACCACTCCAGTATATCCATTAGTAAAATCAAGTATTTGCTGCCTGATGAAAGAAGACATTTAATCGATGGTTTAAACGAAACGTATTCGGACTTCGGAGAAACATTTGTCATGGACTTGTTTGAGCAACAAGTGTTGAAAACACCAGAGAAAGAGGCTGTGGTGCAGGGCCAGGATACGATTAGTTATGCTGAACTGAATGATCGTAGTAATCGTCTAGCGCATGAAATTCGAAAAAGATACCTGACGTCAACAACGAGTGAAGTACAGATCAATGATGTAAGAATTGGTGTGATGTTGGATCGATCGATAAATTCGGTCATAGCGATGTTTGGGGTGATGAAATCTGGTGCAGTGTATGTTCCCTTGTCAGGGAAACAACCTGTGGAGCGGATAGCGTATATTGTGGAAAATGCTGATTTGTCAGGTGTGATCTGCGACAAAGCAGCAATGAAGGAACATGGTTTCGAACATCCAATTTACCTCGAAGAAGCACTCGAAAACAGTAATGCATCCAATCCTGAATGTCTGAGTTTGCTTGAGGATGCAGCCTTTATCATTTATACTTCAGGATCGACAGGAATGCCCAAAGGAGTTATTCAATCTCATCTGATGATGAGTAATCTTACGTGTTGGGATATCTGGAAGAGCGGAATTGATCGAAGTCTGAAACTGTTGCATTACCACGATTTTGGGTTTGATGTTTCCATTCTGGATTGTTGGTCACCCTTGAGTGCTGGAGGAACAATTTATATCACGCGAGAAGAGGACCGAATCGATTTTACCTCAATTTGGAATACGCTCATAGATCATGAAATAGAAGTGATTTCCTTCCCATTTTCGGCTTTACACCAGCTCATTCTACAAAATGAATCAGCCGACTATTCAAAGTTGAAGATTAAACATATTATTTCCGCAGGTGAGCAGTTGATTGTAAACGCGGCCTTGCGCGATTTTCTTGAGAATCACCCGAGTGTTATGTTACATAACCTCTATGGACCTTCTGAAACGCACGCGGTAACGCATCATCCAATGAGTGGTGAGTTGCAAAACTTGGTTCAGTATGCACCAATTGGAAAGCCTGTTGCCAATACACAAATTTACATCCTTGATAGCAATGGGAGTGTTGTGCCACAAGGTGTGAAAGGTGAACTATACATAGGAGGTGATAACTTGAGTCCAGGTTATGTGAACCTACCAAAAGAAACGAAACAGAGATTCGTTAGTCACCCTTTCGAATCTGATAAGAAAGTGTATCGCACGGGCGATCAAGCGATCTGGCAGTCAGACGGAACCATCGTGTTCCTTGGTAGAGAAGATGATCAGGCGAAAATCAGAGGTTTCCGAATCGAATTACAGGAGATTGAGGGAGTTTTGCAACAGATTCCAGCAATTAAGGAGGCAGTTGTAATTGTTCAAACAACGGAAAAAGGAGAAAATGAAATGCATGCTTATGTTAGAAGCAATGAATCCTTGAAATTAGATGAGGTGAGAGGCTTCCTTAAACGGAAAATCCCAGGTTACATGATTCCTTCTCACTTTATTGAGGTGGATGAGTTTAAGTTGACGGTAAACGGTAAAGTTGACAAACGAGCCTTACTTGAACTGGACGGTCAGGACATGTCTAGTGGAGTGGAATATGTTGCTCCTCAAAGCCCTGTTGAAAAGCAGATAGCGGAAATTTGGGAAGAGATCTTACAACGAGAGAAAATCGGTGTGAACGATGACTTTTTCATGCTCGGAGGACATAGCATCAAAGCAGCGAAGGTTGTATCGAGAATCAATCAAACGTATAAGTCTGGATTGAAAATTGGACACATTTTCAGTACTCCGACCATCTCTAATTTAGCCTATAACATTGAGTTTGCGTTAAATCAGAAGAATAGAAAATCGAATATCCAAAACATCAAAGAAATTGAATTATGAAAGATTTGCTCAAGCGAATAGATGACGCAGGAATTTTGTTGGATGTTGTGGACGAGCAGCTAAAACTGTTTGCAGAGAAGGAAGAGATTGACGCTGACTTATTGAATGAAATTAGAACGCGAAAAATAGAGATTCGAGATTACCTCGTTCAAAACAATATTGTATCGATTTACGAGACGGAATACAAAGCGATTCCAAAGGCTCCTGAAAGCAGGTCATATCCTCTCTCTGATGCCCAACGCAGACTTTGGGTCTTGAATCAGTTCGAGAATGAATCAGGGGTGTACAACATGCCGAGCACGGTGGCTCTTCATGGAGAGTACGATATTGAAAGCTTGAATAAGGCGGTGACTGCTGTAATCCATCGGCACGAAATTTTGAGGACTGTTTTCAAAAAAGATGAGGAACAGGAGAGTTCTGAAATACGTCAATGGATTCTTAATGTGGAAGAATTGGGTTTCCAAATTGAATACTTGGACTTCACTGAAGGTGACAGTTCAACTACGCCGGATGAAGTCAAACAAGTTCACCAACGCGCCTTCGAATGGGTGAGAGAAGACACAATTAAAGCCTTTGATCTCGAAAGTGGTCCCTTGATTCGGGCAGCACTGCTTCGAATTGATGCGGGTGAGCACTTGTTCTACTATAACATGCACCACATCATCAGTGACGGGTGGTCATTGCAAATTTTAATCGACGAAGTGTTCAAATTTTATGAGGCTTTCGTGGAAAACCGTGTCCCTGAGATTGATGAATTGCCTATTCAATATAAAGATTACGCCGAGTGGCAGCTGAATGAAATCAATACGGATACCTTCCTCAAACAAAAGAACTATTGGCTGAATAAGCTGTCAGGCGATTTGCCAATAATTGACTTGCCTACATCTAAAAAGCGCCCGCAATTTAAGACGTATAGCGGATCTGCGATGAGTACGTTCATTGATACGGAAATTACAGAAGGCCTGAATCAATATGTGAAAGAAGAAGGTGGGAGTTTGTTCATGATTTTATTGGCAGGCTGGAACGTGGCAGTGAGTCAATACTCGGGTGAACAGGATATCATCATTGGCACTCCTGTGGCAGGAAGAGAACACGCCGATTTGAACAATCAAATTGGTTTCTTCGTGAATATGCTTCCATTGAGAAATCAAGTTAATCCATCGGATACTTTAGGGCAGTTGTATGAAAAAGTAAAAAAGAATACACTCGCTGGATTTGAGAATCAAATGTATCCGTTCGACCGATTGGTGGAGGACTTGGCACTGATTCATCGGACCGACAGAACAGCAGTATTCGATGTCTTATTTGCATTGCAAAATCAGTCCAACACAAGCTCGAATGATTCCGAAGAGTTCAGTCTTTCAAAAGAAGACGCTGAGCGGATGATAGACCGTGGCGATACCGCGGCAAAATTTGATCTAGAGATTTCTCTGGAAGAAAAAGGAAAGTATCTTGAATTGAAAGTCATTTTTAATTCAGATGTCTACGAGAGTAAAACGATCAGACGATTAATTGAACAATTCAAGAAAGTCCTCCAAAAAATAACGAGTGATCCATCTTCGCTCATTCAGGATATTTCAGCTTTGTCGCACGATGAAAAACAAGAGCAACAATTGGTGTTCAATCAAACCAAGAAAGAATTCCTGCCTTTCGAAACTTTGTTGAATGCATTCGCGCAACAGGTAGAAGAAAATTCTGGTCATACTGCCTTAGTCGTTCCGAAATATGATTTAGATTCGACGAAAAACACTGATTCAGTGAATCTTACATTCGCTGAGTTAGATCAGAAATCTAACCAGTTAGCCAATTTTCTTTTGGAAAAATATGCATTGAAAAAGGGCGATTTAGTAGGATTGAAATTAGAGAGGGATGAATGGATGATCATTTCCATATTGGCTGTCCTCAAAACGGGAGCAGCTTACCTTCCGATAGATCCTGAATATCCAGAGAACCGAATCGAATACATTTTAGGTGATGCGAACTGCAGTGTCTTAATCGATTCGAATGAATTGACGGCATTTGAGGAGAAAGATTGTTCAGCTGTTTTACCAGCAGTTTCTATTGAATCGAACGATCTAGCCTATGTGATTTATACTTCAGGCTCAACAGGGAATCCGAAAGGGGTGATGATCAGTCATGGCGCTATTCTAAACACGCTATTCGCTCAGATGGATATATTTGATTTGGACAGTGAGGCTGTCGGACTTCAATTCGCTTCCTTTTCATTTGATGCCTCCATTTCAGAAATATTCATCACGCTGCTTTCTGGAGGAACATTAGTAGTTGCCAACGATGTATGCCGAAAAGACCCAGAATTGCTGATCGACCTGATCGAGAAACATGGAGTGAATCTAGCTACTTTACCACCGACTTATCTATCAAAAATTGATGAGGAAAAGTTGAAAGGAGTAAAGAAACTCATCACAGCGGGGGAAACGGCTGATTATTCAAGGGCAATTGCTCAGCTCGAGTATGGGAATTATTACAACGCCTATGGTCCAACTGAAACGGCCATTTGTGCCACGATCTTCGCGCTAACCAAGGAGGAAGCCTTGAAAGTAAATCATCTCCCAATTGGAAAGCCCATCGCGAATACGGAGATTTTCATTCTTAATCAACAACAAGAATTGCTACCATCTGGAGCAATGGGAGAAATATGTATTGGAGGAAAAGGTTTGGCAATGGGGTACTTAAACCGACCGGAACTCACAGCAGAGAAGTTCGTTCAGCATCCCTTTGATTCAAGCAAAAAAATCTATCGAACTGGAGATTTAGGTAAATGGCTTCCAGATGGAAATGTCGAATTTCTAGGACGTAAGGATGATCAAGTCAAAGTTCGTGGATATCGCGTTGAACTCGGTGAAATTGAACATGCTCTTCGAAAGAATGATCAAATTGAACAGGCCATAGTTCTGGCAAAGAGGAATAAAGAAAATCAAAATGAACTGGTAGCATACCTCACAGCTAAAAGCGAACAAGATGCGGCAAGCATACGATCTGAAGTCAAGAAGCATCTTCCTGATTACATGGTTCCGTCGCATTTCATTCAGTTGGAAGAATTCTTTCTAACTGCAAATGGAAAAATCGATAAATCGGCTTTACCAGATCCTGAAGGGCTGGAAATGAGTTCTGGGACAGCATATGTTGCTCCTAGAAATGAGATTGAAGAAAAAATGGTGGAGTTGTGGCAGATGGTTTTGAACAGAACGAGAGTGGGAGTCTATGATGATTTCCATGAGTTAGGAGGATACAGTGTGAAAGCAATTGGTCTTGTCGCCGAGTACAATAAAACGTTCAACGTCCGATTGACTCTTCAGGAGATTTATCAAAGAACCAAACTGTATGAGCATGCCGAATTAGTTGAAATTCGAACCTGGGTGAATGAAAGCAAGGATCAGGATGATGAACCAAAAGAAAACATAGAAACATTTGAATTCTAAGCAACACATGAATGTGATCGATAGAAATAGGATATCAGTAATACCATTTAATCATGAATGAAGTCTACGATTTATTGCTGCAATTAAAGGGACTCGGTGGTAAGGTGTATGTCGCTGATGGTAAACTCAAAATTGATATTGAGAAAGGACTCCTTACGCCTGATATAGTGGCTGAGATTAAACAGCATCGCGATGAACTGATCTCAGTTATATCCCAATCGGTTGGGCAAAATGAGTTTGTGGAGATTCCTGCGCTATCGGAAGAACAGATCACTTACGGTCAAAAGAATGGTTACCCGATTTCGGATGCTCAGCGAAGACTTTGGGTACTTAGTCAGTTTGATGAAGGGTCTATTGCATACAACATTCCAGGTAATATCTACCTCGATGCTAAAGTCAATATTGAGTATTTCAAGCAGGCCTTAGAGGCAGTTGTCGATCGACACGAAATTCTCAGAACCTTGTTCCGCCCAGACGAATCTGGGGAAGTGAAACAGTGGGTGTTGGATAAGGAAGATGCCGGATTTGCCATTGAATACGTTGATTTAAGAGAAAAAGAGAATAAGACAGAATTAATTCAACAGCACTTGCAACAAAATGCAACGAAGCTGTTTGATTTGGAAAACGGACCTTTATTCAGTTCGGGATTACTTCAGGTAGACGATGAGGATTACGTGTACATATACAACATGCATCACATCATCAGTGATGGGTGGTCATTCACTGTTTTCTTCAGTGATTTACAATTGTTTTACGAGGCCTTTGCTGACGGAGTAAAACCGATCATTGGAGAACTTCGAATCCAGTACAAGGATTACTCCGTTTGGCAGCTAGGGGAATTGAACAATGATGTTTCAAATGAGCACAGAAATTACTGGTTAGATTATTTGAAAGGCGAAATACCAAGAATTGTCCTGCCGTCATCGAAGCCTCGACCACGGATTATGACTTTCAACGGGCAAACGCTCAATGATCAATACATTGGTCCTGGAACAATTAATAAGCTCAAGAAGTATTCGGAGGAACACAATGGGAGCCCTTTCATGGTTTTCTTTGCAGCCTGGAGTATTTTGATGTATCGGTATACGAAGCTGCGCGATATTACCGCCGGTACTCCCTTGTCAGGTCGCGAGCACGTCGATTTGAAAAATCAAATCGGTTTTTACGTAAACACCTTAGCGATCCGCTTGAGCGTCCAACCAGAAGAATCATTCAATGATTACTTCGAACGTGTGAAGGATAGCATGTTGAAGAGTTATTCACATCAAATGTATCCATTCAATAAGCTAGTTGAAGAGCTGGAAATACCACGAGATGCCAGTAGAAGCGTGATTTTTGATGTCATGTTGGTGTACAATGGTTCCGATTCTGAGGAAAACACAGAATCTAAACAGCAAGATGAACTTGGCGGTATTTCTGATGTCGAGTACGTTACATCAAAATTCGATTTGGAGATTGGTTTTAGAGACGGAGGAGATCATTTTACCGTTTGGGGAACGTTCAATCCTGATGTGTATGAAGCTGATATGATTGAAGGGCTTGTAAAGCATTACAAACAATTACTGCGTTCTATTCTAGCTACTCCAGAGGCACCCGTTGGTTTGATTGATTTCCTGTCGAAACGTGAGAAAGAACAACTCACCGCAGGCTTCAATGATACCCAAGCTGACTACCCACAGCTAAGTATTGCGCAGGTGTTTGAAGAACAAGTGAGAACGTCTCCGGATGCTACAGCGCTGGTTTTCTCCAATGGTGTCGAAGAGCGCGTAGAATTGAGTTATGGTGAGCTGAACGAGCTAGCTAACCAATTCGCAGATTACCTGAATAAGAATTATGGCATCGAACGCGAGGATCTGATTGCCTTCAAATTGAATCGAAGCCACAAGGTAATTATCACGGTTTTGGGTATTTTGAAAGCAGGGGCTGCCTACGTTCCAATTGATGCGGCCTCCCCAAAAGATCGGGTTGCTTCAATTCAGGAAGACTGTAAATTCTGCATTGATGAAGAAGTAATTGAAGATTTCTACGGAAAACAATCTGAGTACAGCATATCGAACCCTGAAATACACGCATCTGCGAATGATCTAGCCTACGTGATTTACACATCAGGTTCCACAGGTAAGCCCAAAGGGGTGATGATTGAGCAAAGAAGTGTCGTTCGTCTTGTGAAGAATAATGGTGTGTATAATTTCTCACCAGAGGATAATCTAATGGCCACATGCTCCATTGGTTTTGATGCAACAACGTTTGAATTTTTCGGTCCTATTCTAAATGGAGCAACACTTATTTTCTGTCCGAAAGAAAAACTGATAGATCCTGAGCTTTTCGAGAATGAAATCCTTCTGAACGAGGCGAACATGATGTTATGCACTACCGGTTGGTTGAATCAATTGGTTGAAGTGAACCTTGGGCTTTTCGGACACCTTTCAACTATCCTAGTGGGAGGTGAACGTCTTTCTCCTCTGCATATGAGGCAATTACGGGATGCATATGCGGATTTGCGGATGATTAACGTCTACGGACCAACGGAAAACGCTACTTTCTCTGCGACACATGAGATTGAAATGGTGGGAGATGACATTCCGATTGGTCGACCCAATTCTAACTCTTCAGTGTACATTTTGAATGATCATCATGCGTTACAGCCTGTGGGAGTGGTCGGAGAGCTTTATTTAGGTGGAGATGGACTTGCACGTGGGTACCTGAACGATCCTGAATTGACCGTCGCAAAATTTATTTCTCATCCTGATCTTCCTGAAGAACGTTTGTATAAATCAGGAGATTTGGGGTATTGGTTGGAAGATGGAACAATTGCTTTCATAGGGCGCGAAGATGATCAGGTCAAAGTTCGTGGATACAGAATTGAATTGGGAGAGATTGAGCATGCGCTAAGCAGTTACAATGAGATTACCCAAGGTGTTTTGACGGTGTTAGATCAAGAAGGTGATAAGGAATTAGTAGCATATTTCACTTCTCCTTCGGAACTGAATCAACAAGATTTAAAGATTTATCTGGAAGAGAAGTTACCTGCATATATGGTTCCTGCCTACTTCATTCAAGTCGATGAATTCACATTGAATCGAAATGGAAAGGTTGATCGCAAAGTATTGCCTTCCCCAAGGGAATTGGGCTTGACGAGTGGACAAGATTACATCGCTCCTGAAAACGAATTGCAAGAGGCAATTGTGGCAATTTGGGAGAATGTTCTCAAACGAGAAAAAATAGGAATTAGAGATGATTTCTTCACATTAGGCGGGCACAGCTTACGCTTGGTAAAACTGAACAATGAATACCAAAAGAAATTTGGAATAAAACTTCGTTCTGAAGACCTGTTCAAGCATTCCAGTATCGTTTCTCATTTCAAATTGTTGGAGGCGGCAAATCGTCAGGAAATTGCGTCAATTCCCGCACTAAAAGCTTCAGAGCTGGAAGATGGAAAACAGAATGGATTCATCATTTCTGATGCGCAGAGAAGATTATGGATTCTGAGTCAGTTTAAAGATGGATCAGCGGCTTACAATATTCCAGGGCACGTTTTACTGGATGAAGACATCGATATCGAAAGTTTCCGCAGAGCAGTAGATGCGACCATTGAACGTCACGAAGTGCTGCGAACAGTATTCAGAAACAACGAACAAAACGAAGTAAGGCAATGGATTTTGCCCCCAGAAGAGTATTCATTCACGATCAATCACCTCGATTTCCGAGGAAAAGACAGAGAAGCCGTTGATGCATATATTCTCAACGATTCTTTCGAGGTATTCGATTTGGAGAATGGTCCGCTGTTGAGAGCGAGTCTTTTACAAGTAGAGGAGAAGAAGCATGTTTTCTACTACAACATGCATCACATCATCAGTGATGGCTGGTCAATGGAAGTTTTGACAAAGGACATTCTTGCAAACTATGAATGGATCAAAAAGAACGGATTTGATCATCAGGTAACTCCTGCACCTCTTCCGAAACTAAGAATTCAGTACAAAGACTTTGCCTCATGGTTCTCTCGGGAGTTGAGCGAAAACACCCATCTCGAAGGGCAGAAGCAATTCTGGATGGATCAATTATCAGGTGAATTACCCGTACTGGATTTGCCATCAAATCAGCAACGTCCTGCGCTCAAAACGCACAATGGACGAGCGCTTACTAGTTTCATTGATGGTGTAGATACGAGAATGATTAAGTCGTTCGTTTCTGAAAGAGGTGGAACGCTCTTTACAGGTTTACTCGCAGTTTGGAATGTGTTAATGTATCGTTACACAGGACAGAAAGATATTCTCACAGGATCCCCTGTAGCAGGTCGCGATCATGTTGATTTGGAAAATCAAATCGGTTTTTACGTCAATACAATGGTTTTGAGGAATCAAATTGATCCAAAGGAACAGTTTACTTCTTTCTACAGCCGATTGAAAGAAAATGCGATAAAGAGCTTTGAACATCAAAGCTATCCCTTCGACCGTTTGGTGGAAGAGCTAGATGTGCGCAGAGATACAAGCAGGAATGCGATTTTCGATATCATGTTTATCCTCCAGAATAATGGAGAACCAAGGGAACTTGGAGCGTTGAGTCAAAGTCAACTGAATGAGATTCATGATCTAGGTGTTGAACCAGCGAAATTCGACTTGTCTATTTCATTTGAGGAAGTAGGCGACTATCTCTCATTGAATGTGATTTTTAATAGTGACGTGTATGAACCAGCCATGATTGAAGGCTTGATCAAACACTACAAGCGATTGCTTCATTCCGTTCTTTCTTTGCCTGAGGCACCGATTGCTTCAATCGACTTTATGTCAGAAGATGCGAAGGAATTGCTTACAACAGGTTTCAACTCCACTCAAGCAGATTATCCTCAACTGGGAATTATGCACGTTTTTGAGGATCAGGTGAAGGCATCGCCCCATGCTGAAGCACTTGTTTTTTCAAACGGAAAAGAGGGAAGCGTGCGCTTTACTTACCAAGAGCTCAATGAGCAAATCAATCAATTCGCAGATTATCTCAAGAAGAACTATACGATAGAACACGAAGATCTAATTGCGTTCGAATTGGATCGCAGTCATAAAGTAATCATAGCGATTTATGGGATATTGAAAGCAGGAGCCGCTTACGTTCCAATTGATCCATCCTCATCAAAAGAAAGGGCGGATTCCATGAAGAAGGATTGTACATTCTGTATCGATGAAGGAGTGTTTGAAGATTTCTATAAAACGCAATCGGATTACAGTACAGTAAATCCTATAATGAACGCGTCTGGAAATGATTTGGCATATGTGATTTACACTTCAGGTTCAACAGGTCAGCCAAAAGGAGTGATGATTGAGCAGCAAGGTATTGTTCGACTTGTGAAGAACAATGGTTTTTACGATTTGGGTCCAACGGATAATTTATTGGCAACATTTTCAATCGGTTTTGATGCTGCTACATTTGAGTTTTTCGGCCCTATTCTGAACGGAGGAACGCTTATTTTCTGTCCAAAAGAAAAGTTGCTGGATCCAGAACTCATGGAAAACGAAATCATTCAGAATAAGGCGAATATAATGCTGAGTACACCTAGTTGGCTCAACCAGTTAATAGAAGTGAACATAGATTTATTTAGTCACCTTTCGACCATATTCATAGGAGGTGAGCGCCTTTCATCTGTAGATGTAGATCGATTACACCATAGTTGCCCAAATTTGAGAGTATTTAATGTGTATGGCCCCACAGAGAACACTTCTTTCTCAACTACATATGAAGTTCATACAGTAGACGATGATATTCCAATCGGTCGACCAATTTCGAATTCTTCAGTATACGTTTTGAATGATCAGTATAATCTACAGCCTATTGGCGTAATCGGTGAACTTTATTTGGGAGGAGATGGCCTTGCACGTGGATATTTGAATAGTCCTGAGTTGACAGCGGAGAAGTTCATTTCTCATGATAATCTTCCCGAAAAACGTCTCTACAAGTCCGGAGATTTTGGTTACTGGCTGGATGACGGAACACTTGCATTCGTGGGACGTGAAGATGATCAAGTCAAAATTCGCGGTTACCGAATTGAGTTGGGTGAAATTGAGTACGCCTTGAGTAGTTATGATCATATTAGTAATGGCATTGTGAGCCTATTGGATCATGGAACGGATAAAGAGTTGGTAGCTTACTTTACTTCTCCTTCTGAAATCAATATTCAAGAATTAAAGGCTTACCTAGAAGAGAAATTACCGACATACATGGTTCCTTCCTACTTTGTTCAGGTGGATGAGTTTACATTGAATCGAAACGGTAAGGTGGATAGAAAAGCCTTGCCTTCGCCTTCAGAATTGGGCTTAACGAGTGGTCAAGAGTACCTTGAACCTGAAAATGAACTTCAGGAAGCGATCGTTAAAATATGGGAGAACACGCTAAAACGTGAGAAGATCGGAATGCAGGATGATTTCTTTGATCTCGGAGGGCATAGTTTAAGGGCGATGCGTGTGATCAGCAGTTACCAAAAAGCATTCGGTGTCAAGCTTTCCATAAATGATCTATTCAGAGTGACAACGCCTAAGGGGCATGAGTACTTAATCCAAAATGAAACCAGCTCAGAGCTTCAAATTCCAACGGTATCGATACAGAAGGATTATGCCATTTCAGATGCTCAGCGAAGAATCTGGGTACTGAGTCAGTTCGAGGAAGGATCGATTGCCTACAACATGCCAGGTTATCTGCCACTTAACGAAGAAATCGAGATCGAGTTGTTTAAGAAGGCAATTCGAGCTACAGTTGAACGTCACGAAATGTTAAGGACTGTTTTCCAAGGGAATGAGCATGGCGAAGTGCGTCAAATCGTTAAGTCTATAGAAGAACTGAATTTGGAAATAGCAGAACTCGACTTCCGTGACGAAATTGACAGTAGACGAAAGGTTGATGCGCTTATTGAAAGAAGCAGTCGTCAGTTATTCGACCTGGAAAATGGACCATTGCTAAGTATGAAGATCGCTCGATCAGGTGAAAACGAATATGTGTTCATTTACAACATTCATCACATCATTGGAGATGGATGGTCGCTTGAGGTCATGGAAAGGGACATTATGACGTTCTACACTGCTTTCGCAAAGAATGAGTCGTCGAATCTGGATAGTCTGGAAATTCAATACAAAGATTATGCTGCGTGGCAACTGGATCAGCTGAATTCTGAAACCTATGCACAACATAAGGAGTTTTGGTCAAATGAATTAAATGGAGAACTACCTGTACTCAATCTTTCAGGGGCACATCAACGTCCTGCGCTAAAAACGAACAATGGACAAATCATACAGGCTTTTCTAAGTCAGGATCTGTCAAATCGCATTAAAGAGTTTACTTCCAAAGAAGGAGGAACCGTCTTTATGAATTTGTTGTCCATTTGGAACATACTGCTGTACAAATACACAGGACAAAAAGATCAGATCATTGGAACTCCAGTTGCAGGGAGAGATCATGCAGATCTTTCCAACCAAATTGGATGTTATGTGAATACCTTAGCGCTCCGAAATCAGATAACTGAGGGCGAAAGCTATGCATCTTTCTATCGAAGAGTAAGGGAAAAGACCATCGAAAGCTTCTCGCATCAGATGTATCCATTTGATCGTTTGGTAGAGCAATTACAGGTTGAAAAAGATACGAGCCGCAATCCGATTTTTGATGTTATGTTGACCATCGTGAATGCAGAAAATTCTGATGAGTCAGAGCTTCCGTCTCCCGAAAAAGAATCAGCGATACATCACTTGGGTTCGGAGTTGGCAAAGTTTGATCTGGACCTTACTTTCCAAGAAATTGGTGGTAGACTTTCGTGCTATGCTATTTTTAATTCAGACATTTATGAGTCGGCTTTAATCGAGCAACTCTTGCAGCATTTTGAGGTGTTGGCAAATGAATTGTTGGCCAATCCAACAGGAAGTATCGATCAGGTAAATTATTTGTTGAAAGATGAAGTGAAGCAGTTGAAAAGTTTCTCTTTGACTGAAACACGAGCTTCGGATAATAGAACCTTCGTTGACTATTTCGAAGAACAGGCAATAAAGACACCGTCGAGTTCAGCTTTGGAATTCGGAGATATGATTTGGTCTTATCAGGAACTTAATGAGAAGGCAAATCACGTTGCGAGCTACCTGAAGCAAACGTATCAAACTCAACCCAATGATCTCGTCGGAATTCAACTAGATCGGAGTCCGTGGATAGTTGCACTGATGATTGGAATACTCAAATCTGGCGGTGCATACGTTCCGATCGATGTAAATTATCCAGAGGAGAGAATTCGTTACATGCTGGAAGACAGCAATGCGGTTTTAGTCTTTGATGATAAAGAACTTGAAGCGCTCAAAACGTTCAGTTCAGGTAATGTCGATTCAACAGCGATTCATAAGGATTTGTCGAATCTTGCATACGTGATGTATACTTCTGGTACAACAGGTAAACCCAAAGGAGTGATGATCAGTCAGCATTCACTAGTCGATTACGCCCTGACATTTAGCAATAAATTCGCGCTATCTAAAGAGGATAGAATGATTCAGCAAGCGTCAATTGCATTTGATACGCATGTGGAAGAGATCTTTCCAATTTTACTCGCTGGAGGAACAATTTTGATGGGAGAGAATGGTGGTAGCGATATTCATGAATTGGAAGCACTCGTCAAACAAAGGGGAGCGACTATTTTGAGTGCAACACCGTTAATTCTGAAATCATTAAATGACCAGAAAAGTGATCTTTCCAATCTGAGATTACTGATCAGCGGAGGAGATAAATTCAATTCGTCATATGTGTCCAATTTCATAGATGGATGCGAGGTGTACGATTCGTACGGTCCAACAGAAGCCACCGTATGTGCAACTTATGCTGAATATACAACGGAGAAAGCTGGAGCTATCATTGGTAAGCCGATTACAAATCGTGAAATCTACATTTTGGGTGATCATCAACAGTTATTGCCTATTGGTAGCATTGGCGAAATCTATATCGGAGGTGAAGGCTTGGCAATCGGGTATATGAATCAGCCTGAATTGACACAGGAAAAGTTCATTGATCATCCGTTTAAGACAGAGGGGAAGCTTTACAAATCAGGGGACCTCGGAAGATGGCTTGCAAATGGAGAAGTTGAGTTTATTGGTAGAAAGGATGATCAGGTGAAAATTCGAGGGTATCGTGTTGAGCTCAGCGAAGTGGAAACAGCTCTGATGAAGATCAATTCAATCGAAAATGCAGTTGTCCTCGTTCGCGAGAATGCAATGAATCAACAAGAGCTTGTCGCATTTTGTGTCTCCAATTCAGCATTCGATGCTGATGCGCTGAGAAATGTACTAAGATTAGAGCTCCCTGAATATATGATCCCAGCTCACCTGATACATATCGAAGCTCTTCCCGTCACACCGAACGGGAAAGTAGACCGAAAGGCGTTGTCAGCTTATGCTCAAGACCTTTCACAAAGCAAGAGAGAGCATACTCCTGCTAGAAATGAGTTAGAAAGAAGATGGGTAGAAATCTGGCAAAAAGAACTAGATACGGAACGACTTGGAATTGACGATGACTTTTTCGAGAACGGAGGGAACTCAATTATGGCAGTTAGAGTTTCTCGTGTAGATGATTTGCACATTCCATTGAAATTGATCTATCAGGAACGGACAATCAGAAAGTGCCTTGAGGCACTAAGCCGAGTTGGTGATAATGATTTAATAGAGATCGTCCCAACGAATAACCAAAGCGAATACAACATTCTATTGCTACCCTACGCTGGTGCTACAGATGTAGTATACCATCAATTGTCTCAGCGACTTGCCGAGCATTTCAATGTTTTTGTAGTATCGATGCCATGGCATTCATTGAGTGATCATTCAAACTATCAAGACCACAAATGGGTAGAGGCTCAATTGATGGATGAAATTCAAGCCAAGGTAAAAGGTAAGACATTTATTCTCGGGCATTGCGCAGGAACGATTCTCGCACTTTCGTTAAGTCAGCAACTGGAAAAAATGAACTTCCCGCTGGCAGGAGTTTTTCAATGTGCGGAGAACTATCAGAACCGATACAACATCGATTTGGAAAATGGAGGCTGGTCCCGTTTTTCGGATGAGGAAATCTGGAATGATGTCATTGTGAAATTAGGCTTTGAACAAGAAGGACTGCACGAAAAAACGAGATCTCAAATTATCAAGAATTTAAGGCACGATGCGCGAATAGCAGAACATATTACGAGTGAAATGCAGAGTCAGAAAAATGTTGCTAAACTCAATGCGCCGATTCACGCCATCTATGGAGAGAAAGATCCACTGACTCCATCGTTCAACAAAGAATATGAAAAATGGGGACTTGTTTCAAATCAAGTGAGTTACAGCTCAATCCAAAATGGAGGACACTATTTTGTGAATCAAAATATCGAGGAAACAACGACCGAAATTCTGAAACAGACGGAACGTTGGAAGGAAAGAGAATTGCACGCTAAAACAAGTTAGAATTATGGGAATAGAACGGAAACAAACGTGTGACAAAATGCACCGAAATTATCTGGATGATTTTTCAGAACCAGTCACATATTGTAGTATATTGGGGTGCCAAAACCGAACGATCATTGAAGCGTAAATAATCCACTATTAATCACGAAAACCTAAATTATTCACATGGCTGACGATAATCAAACGTATTATTTAAAACCAAATGTAGCACTTGAGGCATTGTTGGACCTATGGTATGCTTGGTCGCATCTGGTGTCACCTGCTACAGCAGCGTTGAACATACAGAATCGACATTTGAAAATCATGAGTTCTTATGTCAAAAACCCAAAGATTCACGCAGCTGCTGTTAAGAAGCCCGAAATGCTGGGAGGACCTTTTATTGACTATGACGGAGGACGCGTAGGAGAAATTCAGGACTTAATCGATCTGGTCAGTACTAAAAGAAGTGACATACTCGAATTGGCAGATGCCCTGAACGAGTTGAGTCGAATGCTTCAACGTGAGGCAACGGGCTATTCCTTGCAGGAATTATACAAGAAAGTTCCAGAGATTCTTCAAGGATATGTGGAATTGTATTATGATCTGAATAATCAGCCAAACTTCAGGGTGTTTGAAGCTTTGCTGTATCAAAGTAAATATTACGACGAATCTGCTCAGTCTATCGCTTTGCAGTTAGTCAAGTCTGATACGCAACGAAGCTTTGTATTAAGTACTCCTAGATTGGATGATCCTGAAATCATTCATGCGCCCATCCCTTTCAAACATGAGGCCATCGATCGCTTGTTTTCCATGAAACGTAACCCAGGATCATATGCTGAAATCAAAGAAATCCTTCAGATAGGGCCAGATAAGGAAGCCTTATTCGATACCTTTTTCACAACAGAAGCACCAGAACCTTATCAACGGTATGAAGGCACTGGGATTCGCACGCGTTACTTTGGTCACGCATGTGTGTTGGTGGAGACGAGTGAGATTAGTTTGCTCGTAGATCCTGTTTTGAGTTACGACGGTTACGATAATGACGTACCGCGTTTTACGGCGGAGGATCTTCCTGAAGAAATCGATTATGTGCTGATTACGCATAATCATCAGGACCATATTTTATTGGAAACCTTGCTACAGCTGCGACATAGAATCAAAAATATTGTGGTTCCATCTGCTAGTAAAGGATCACTCCAAGATCCTAGTTTGAGGCTTATGTTCAGACAAATCGGGTTCAAAAATAATATCATCGAATTGGATGATATGGAAACAACAATTGCCGATAAATGTGTGATCACAGCATTACCCTTCATAGGAGAACATTCTGATTTGGATGTACGCTGCAAGATGTGTGTTCATGTAAATCTTCATAATAAATACAAAGTCCTGTTTGCCGCTGATTCTCAGAATCTGGAGCCCAAACTTTACGAAAAGACTCATCCGATTGTTGGAGATATTGATGTGTTATTCCTCGGGATGGAATGTGATGGAGCTCCACTTTCGTGGTTGTATGGTCCTTTGATGCCAGAAAAGTTAGAACGAGATAAAGATCAGTCGAGACGTTTGGCAGGAAGTGATTTCAATGAAGGTATGCACATTGTAAAAGTGTTTAATCCAAAAGATGTGTTCGTTTACGCAATGGGATTAGAACCTTGGCTTGAATTCATTAGCTCGATTAAGTACACGGATGAATCAAAACCAATCGTGGAGTCCAATAAGTTGGTCGAAACCTGTGAATCAATGGGGATTAACGCCGAGCGATTATTTGGAGAAAAAACAATCGAGTATTAACAACGAAAAGCGCTAACCAAAAAAGATATGATCAATTCCCTTATACATTCGATGGTTGTTTGTCCAGATATGGATAAGATTTATTCGAAGATTGCCTATGGTAAGGGAGTGTATCTATTTGATGAAAAAGGGAAAAAGTACCTCGATGGATCTTCAGGAGCCGCTGCTGTTGCGAACATTGGTCATGGGCGATCAGAAATTGCCGAAGTACTCAAAGAACAAGCCTTAAAAGTTTCAGTTCTACCCACACATGTGTTCAGTGCAGAAATCGTTGAAT
>JBGCDF010000183.1:0-14181 GCA_045105095.1 Crocinitomicaceae bacterium
TGATTCCAATGAAATCATCCGTTGCAAACATGAATGGTCGAATGTACAACGCGTTACCATCTTTAGAGGGAACCCATGATCTATCCAAATCAACTGTTTTCTTGATCAACTCAACGAACGTCGATTCAGAAATTGTCGGCATACACATTCTTTCGCACGACTCAATAAAACGAATGGCATTCAGCTCTGGTCGGAAAATCAACACATTACCATCGTCATCCTTAGTTGCTTTCATCCCTTCGAAAATCGATTGACCGTAATGAATAGCTGAAGTCGCTGGATGTAAATCCAATGTTCCAAAAGGCATGATTTCAGGCTGCTGCCATTGACCATCCTTGTAGTCCATCACCAACATGTGGTCGGAAAAAACCTTTCCGAATGGAAGGTTCTCCCAATCAACTGAATTGATACGAGTTGCAGATACAGTTGTTGTTTTTATGGTAAGTTCGTCGTGTAACATAGGAGATTTTCTGTGCCGCGAAAGTACGTAGAATCTAACAAATATCAAAGCGAGCTAGGTTCACTCACCCAATAAATTAAGTAATTTTGGGAAGAGTGAAAGGAATAATTGGAAAGAAGTCGAGAAATATTATTAAAGCATTGGGGATATGATTCCTTCCGTCCTCTACAGGAGGAAATCGTTGATGGAATTATATATGGTCGCGATACTCTGGCTATTCTTCCTACTGGAGGAGGAAAGTCCATTTGCTTCCAGGTACCTGGAATGGCGCTGGATGGCATCACATTAGTTGTATCGCCTTTAATCGCTCTAATGCAAGATCAGGTTGATCAACTGACCTCAAAAGGCATTAAGGCTCAACTGATTACTAGCACGTTAAGTTATCGAGAAATTGACATTGCATTGGATAATTGTCGTTTTGGAGGAGTGAAATTCTTGTATACAAGCCCTGAACGTTTGAAATCCGATTTATTTCTTGAACGATTCAAGGAAATGCCTGTTAGTCTAATTGTTGTTGATGAAGCTCATTGTATTTCTGAGTGGGGACATGATTTCCGGCCTGCTTATCGTGAAATTGCAACTATTCGTGAGTTGCATCCCGAAGCTCCAGTTGCCGCATTTACAGCTTCCGCAACGCCGAAAACGAAAGAAGACATTTCTAAATTCTTAGCATTAAAATCTCCAAAGGAATATAGTGCTCCGCTCTCTCGTGATAATTTGAGCTATCATGTTCGAGCTAGCGAGAACAAATTGGGCTCCGTTATCGACTACTGCCGAAACCGAGGTCAGGAAACGGGCATTGTGTATTGTCAAACGCGAAAAAGCGTGAAGGAAGTTGTTCGTCAATTACGTGCAAAGAACATCAATGCAGGATTCTATCATGGTGGGCTAAGTGCCGAAGATAGGTCATACATGCTAGACCATTGGATGCGAGGAGCCATCAAGATCATGGTTGCAACCAACGCTTTCGGAATGGGAATTGATAAATCGAACGTTCGTTTCGTATTACATTTCGAAATTCCAAATAACCTCGAAGCCTACTACCAGGAGGCAGGAAGAGCAGGACGAGATGGCGCAGCAGCAGAAGCTATAGCGTTCTGGGAAGAGAAAGATTTGGTGCTCATACAAGAACAACTAAACGCCAAGTATCCTTCCAAGGATAGAATCAAACAGGTCTATTCAAGTGTGTGCAACTTCCTGAAAATTGCGATTGGATCAGGTGAAAATGAAACCTATCCATTCGATCTTAGAGCATTCACCAAATCGTTCAATTTTTCCATTACGGAAACATACCACGCACTCAAGATTCTTCAGAATAATGGAGATTTGTATTTTACAGAAAGTAATTTTCAGCCCACTCGATTGAAGTATTCAATTGGAAGTTCAGCTCTTTATAAATTTCAGGTCGGACATGATTCTGTAACGAAACTGATTACCTTACTTTCTCGATCTCACTCTGGAATTTTTGATCGTTTCGTTTCCATTCATGAGTCGGAATTAGCAAAGAAGCTTTCGGTAAACATCCAAGAACTAACGCGTCAACTCGAGTACCTCGAGCAGTACGGTGTAATCGATGTCAATTTCCGTACTTCACTCCCCAAGATTAGTTTATTGCATGAACGTCTTCCAGACAACTATTTAAAATTGAATGTTGAAGTCTATGAACAACGGCGTGATTTGGAGCACTCCAAGTCGAAATCTATGATTGAGTACATTCAGTCACCCATGTGTCGAACGCGTCTTATTTCTCAATATTTTGGAAGCGATGTAGAAGATTGTGGAATCTGCGATCGGTGTCGTGAAGAAGCAAATAGCAACCATTCCTTTGAAGAATTGATTGAGCTCATCCCTACCCTGCTTCCAGCAAGTCTTGATAACCTTGTCAACAGACTTTCCATTCGTAAAGAAATGATTATGCGAGCCCTTCGGCAGTTGATGTTAGAAGAAACGATTCGATATGAAGACGGAGAATACCGTAACTAGTTCTTAACCATTGCTTTCAGTGCATGCACCTCCTGTTGTAATCCTTGAAGCGTTTTAGATAATTCTTTGTCGTCTAATCTTACTTCTGGCAATTCAGGAGAGATATAATTCACGAATTTCCATATTTCGAGAACGTCGTTTGCGTGCACCATGTAGGGCTCATAAAATGTATTTGTTGAGCACAATTGAAACGATTGTTCGGAGCTCAATAAATTGTGCACTACTTTAAATACAATTCCTTCATCTTTGGTTACTACAATGCATGGTGTTCCGCTTCGAATTGACATCCAATTCTGAACAAATTCTGCAACGACAAATGAACCTTCTACCACAGGCGGCATGGAATCTCCTTTAATTGGAAAGGAGCGATACTTTCGATCTTTTGATAAAAACGGAAGATGAAATGTCGGCAATACTTTGATGTAATCCGGATCCGCATATCCTGCGGTATAGCCCGCACTCGCCTTCATTGGAATCATTTCAATGATGTCTTCATTATTCTCATCGACCATAGCCGTTAACACCCGTAATTTCTGACCTTTAACATCAGCGGAAAGTCCCTTATCGATTTTCTCCCATTCGGATTCTTTATAGGTCTGAAAATCTTTCCGAACTAAATCATCAATTGAAACACGATAGTAATCACTAAAGAGAATCAAACTGTCTAGATTTGGTTGAGCTACATTGTTCTCATAACCCGAGTATGAGCTACGTGTTAGACCTAAGTCATTTGCCACTTCCTCCTGAGATTTTCCTAGACGTTTTCTTAAGAGTTTTAGATTAATTCCAATTGCCATGTCGATATTTTAATCAATAATTCGCCAGAAATATAATCATTTCTTAAAATTTAACCAACTTTTTGACGGTTAATTAACCTTTTCAGGTTCAGAATTTCCATTTTTCGCTTCTCTAACATGAATCGGTTCGCCCGCTAGACGTGATTTTACAGCGACATACTTCGCTCCTAAGAAAATAATCTGTGAAGAATAATAGACCCAAACAAGAATAACCAGAATTGTACCGATCACTCCTCCATTTGAAGCAAAGAAATAATTCTTGAGATAATACTGTATCACCAACTGTCCTAAATATAGGAGCAAACTGGTGACCATAGCTCCCTGAATTGCACGATTCCATTTCACTTTTCCATCATGCAAATATTTAAAGACAAAGGAGAAAATAATCGCATTCGCAACCAATGGAATACCATGCTGCGCTACGTAGGAGAATACTGAATTCAGGAGGTGGTAATTCTCAAGTAAATCATTGCCAATGGACAAAAAGAGTGTTTCTGCGAAATAGAATATGACTAACAAAATCGTCGTACCAGTAATGAAGAGCATAGATAACAACCTGAATAGTGCATCCCTTACAATTAGTCGTTTTCTTGAGCCAGGTAGCTTATCCAAATTATAAAATTCGTTCATACTACGCCTTAAAGAATTAATCAGAGCCGTTGACGAGAACATCAGGGCAACCATTCCCATAATTTCCATAAAGATATTCCCACCTCCGAGGTCCATTTGATTCAGGAAGTCTAAAATTCCCCCAATGTCAGTGAGTCCCACATGCGTTGAGAGAAAGTCCGAAATGATCTCTACCATTGTATCATGACCGACGATTCTTCCAAAAACCGCTACGCTCAGGTATAGAATAGGAACCAATGCAAAAACAGCATAATACGCGAGAGCTGCCCCATGTAAGAAAGAGCGCTCCGAGATAAACTCCTTTATCGTATCGACAACAAGACTTTTACGACTTATTTTCATTCCTTTTTTTGATGTAAAAATGATTCACTGAACTCAGTACTTCCGTACTCGAAAGTACGACATTTGATTTATCAGGTGTATGAAAGTAGTTCAATACGATCAATCCTGTATTCAACGATCGATTGAAAGTCACATCAATTTTTGTGCTCCCCTCCTCCAATGAAAACTCATTTGGACGAAACAACAATTGTTTACCTTCTATTTCAATCACATTTATTGTTCCTAACAACTCAGCCTGCTCGACAGTATGAGGTTCATAAAACAAATCATGCGGTCGATCATCTCTCACTATACTTCCATTTTGCAGGTGAAGCAATCGATTGACGAGCCCCATTAACTCCGAGCCGTCATGTGAAACCAACACAATAGCTGTATTTCTCACTTCATTCAGTTTGATCAGGTAGTTCATAATTCGAAATCGAAGAGCTTGATCGAGGTGTACAAATGGCTCATCCAGAAACAGGAACGTCGGTTCGCATGCTAAAGCTCTTGCCAGGGCCAATCTCTGTTGCTCCCCTCCTGAAAGGACATGTGCTTTCTGATTTTTCAAACCATTCAGTTCTACCAATGAAATTACCTCATCGATCAGAATTAACTGTTCTTTTTTGGGCAGATGTAAGACTTTTTCTCTCACATTTTCCTCTACAGTGTGATAAAGGTCAAGTGCAAAATCTTGATTGACTACTTGTAAATTTTCGTAGCCGGGTATCAACTTTTCGTTCGGACCAATCAGTTTACTCCCATTGTGGAACACCTCTCCTGAGTTCGAAGTAAGGTGAGCAGACATGATCTTTAGAAAAGATGTCTTCCCCATACCACTTCTTCCGATAATTCCAACGATCTCGCCTTCCCCGATAGTTAAAGAAATATCTTCGAGAATTTGTTTTCCGTCAAACTGAAGTGATACGTTTCTGACTTCCAGCATTAGAATATTAATTCTTTTGGAAACTCTTGTACGGCGATGTAAATGCCTGGAATAGGATTTGTCAACGGCTCATAGTCCTTGAGGTATACTTTCAATGTATAATACTCTTCTCCTTCAGACCATTCATAGGAATTGAACAAGGTCTCAGAACAACCTACGATCGTTTTTTGTTCTCCAGAAAGCTCAAACAAGCGCATTTTCGTAATCTCGAAATTGAAATCCTTTCCATCCGGAAACTGTCCTTGCAATGGAAATGAAACTCCCTCATGTATCTCCATACCTTTTACGCCAGTAGTGATTTCGAGTTCATCTTCCCACTCATACAATCGGTTATTTTCCGATTCCTTACCGTCATGATTCGCTTCTGCATGTTCAACAGAAAAGTCATCATTCAATAGATAAAAATGCACCTTACAGTTCATAATTCTTCATTTGGTTGTAAAAATATCAACTTTCCTGTTGGTGGATGTATAACTACGCGTATTTTTGCCTTCTAAGAAAGAAAGGGATGAACATTATAGCTGTACGTAAGAATAAAACTCACTCTATTGATCGGAGGCACCCATGGATTTTTTCTGGAGCCATTTATACTGACACTTCCCATTTAAAAGATGGAGATTTGGTAACAGTTACGGATCATGAGGATTATTTTATCGCCAGAGGACATTTCCAACATGCTACAATCGCTGTACGGATTTTAAGTTTTCATGATGAACCAATCGATTCAGCATTCTTTCGTTACAGAATAAAAGATGCAGTAGATGTTCGTTTACAACAAAATCTAATCGGAGAAGACAATAATATATGTCGACTGGTTCATGGTGAGGGTGATAGTCTTCCTGGATTGATTGTGGATTACTACGCCGGCGTGGCAGTAGTCCAATGTCACAGCATTGGAATGTTTGAGTCATTGAAAGACATAACAGCAGCATTGATTAATGCTCTAGGTGATAAGTTAATCGCGGTATATTCTAAATCTTCAGATACACTTCCTGATCGAGTAGAGAATGAAGATGGCTATTTATATGGCGATTGTCCTACACCGCATGTTGCTCTTGAAAATGGAGTAAAGTTCAACATCAATTGGGTCACTGGTCAAAAGACAGGTTTCTTCATTGATCAGCGTGAAAATAGATTGCTACTTGGCAAGTACGCAGAAGGAAAGACCGTTCTAAATACTTTTTGTTATTCCGGCGGATTTAGCCTCCTCGCCTTGCAACATGGAGCGACTAAGGTTGATTCATTGGATAGTTCGAAGAAAGCAATCGAATTGACTGAAGAAAATATTAGTTTAAATCACTTTGAAGATAAACACACATCCATTGTAGCTGATGCAATGGTACATATTAAGAGTCTTGGAGATGAATATGATATAATCGTATTGGATCCTCCTGCCTTCGCTAAACATAGGGATAAAAGACACAAGGCAATTCAGTGATATAAGCTATTGAACGCTCATGTAATTCGTCAAATTAAGCCGGGAGGAATCATCTTTACTTTCTCCTGTTCTCAGGTGGTTGATAAGAAAATATTTACGAATACGGTTATTGCCGCTGCTATCGAATCAGGAAGAAATGTGCGAATTCTGGAGCAACTTCATCAACCTTCTGATCATCCCATTAATGCCTTTCATCCAGAAGGAGAATACCTGAAGGGACTAGTGATTCACGTTGAATAATGTTGAGTTTAAATTATAGGACAATTTTATCTATGGCGATTCCATTAATGGGATCTTCATTCATACAATCCATTGTTCTATTAACCGACTCTTCTTTTTTAAGTAGGTACGATACATTAGCTTTTGACGCGGCTGGCAATGGTGGACTGGTCTACATTACGTTATTCATGACACTTGTAGGATTGAATGAAGGAACGCAAATTTTGATGGCTCGCAGGATTGGAGAAGAAAGAACATCTGTATTACCCAGAATTTTCGGAAGCTCGATTGCCATAAATGTAATAATAGCAATCATCCTATTTACACTGTCATGGTTATTCATCCCAGATATCATTTCTTCAAGTGCACGGAACTCTGAATTGGGGCAGCTTCAGATTGATTATATCCAAATTAGAAGCTATGGGTTCATTCCATCAACGGTGTCATTGGTGATCTTGGCGTACTTGACAGCAACAGGAAGAACACTTTTCATCTTAATTAATTCCATTGTTATTGCTTCAGCTAACATACTGTTAGACTACAGTTTTATTTTTGGGAAATTTGGATTTCCTGAGATGGGACTTGACGGCGCTGCACTAGCTTCAACTCTTTCCGAATTTGTAGGACTCATTTTTCTCGTGGTGGCGATCGCATTTCAGAAATCGGCTAAAGAGCATGAGATTCTAACTCAGTTCAAAATCAAATGGGATACAATTAAGAAACTCCTTGTTCTTGGGAGTCCGATTATGTTGCAAGGTCTAGTTGCCCTTACTACTTGGACCGTCTTTTTCTTTTGGATTGAACAAATGGGTGTTTTCGAATTGACAGTTTCTCAGAACATTCGTTCGCTGTACTTCCTTGCTTTTGTTCCTATCTGGGGATTAGGAGCGACTGCAAAAACCTACGTTAGTCAGTATATGGGGAAAGAAGATTTCCAATCTGTGAAAATTGCCATGAAACGAATACAGTTATTAACGATGATTTTTCTATTCGTTATATTCCATGGAGCGATCTTCTACCCCGAAGAACTCATAGGGCTGATTAACCCAAAGCAAGAGTTTATTCAAACAAGTGCTGAAACCTTGCGTTTCCTTTTTGGCTCAATGATGCTATATGGCTTTTTCAGTGTTTATTTCTACACTATCTCAGGTAGCGGTAACACACGATTTACCTTTTATATAGAAGTCATTGCTGTTTTATCGTACTTGGCGAGTGCCTATTTATTTATTAAGGTTCTGAAATGGGATATATATTATGTCTGGACAGTTGAGTACATATATTTCGGAATAATCGGAATTTTATCAGTTGCATACCTTAATTTGTTCAATTGGAAAAAGAAAAAGATTTAAATATGAAGAAAATCGATATTGTTTTCATGGGTACCCCGGAGTTCGCGGTTACAATTTTGTCTAAATTACTTTCGGATGACTCGATCAATGTTGTGGGAGTCGTAACGGCACCCGATAAACCTGCAGGCCGAGGACGTAAAACACACTCCAGTGCAGTCAAGGATTTTGCCGTCAACAATGATCTAAAAACGCTTCAACCAACCAAACTGAAAGATCCTGAATTTGTTTCTGAACTTGGAAGATTGAATGCACATCTTTTCGTAGTTGTTGCATTTAGAATGTTACCTGAAGTAGTCTGGGCAATGCCTCCTATGGGAACAATAAACCTTCACGCTTCGCTTCTTCCTCAATATCGTGGCGCCGCCCCTATCAATTGGGCAATAATAAATGGCGAAAAAGAAACTGGTGTTACCACATTCTTTATTGAAAGAGAAATCGACACTGGTGATATTATAGAACAAAGAAAAACAGTTATCTCTGAAAATATGACGGTAGGAGAATTATACTCAGACCTAATGACGTTAGGAGCGGAGACTACTCTATCCACTGTCAAGAAAATTATGAATGGTAATGCTAATGGGATAGATCAAGATCAGATCGTTTCAAACAATGAGCTATTGCCTGCTCCAAAAATTTTCAAAATAGATTGTAAAGTAGATTTCTACAAAAAGGTAGATTCTGTGCACAATTTTTGCAGAGGTTTGGACCCTTACCCAGGAGCTTGGTCAGATATCACGACTGATAAAGGACAAAGAAAGTCAGTGAAATTCTTCGAAACGAGAAAGACAAGCATTCCTGTTGAGGATTCACTCAGACTGAGTTCAGATTCATCTGGGATCTTAATCCCATGCTCCGATTATTACTTAAGTGTAGGCGAAATTCAACTTGAAGGTAAAAGGCGAATGAGCTTCAAGGATTTCATCGCTGGAAACGACATTACCAGTTTTAATCTATGAAAACGTACGTTTCGTAGTGCTAAAACACAACTTTAGCGCTAAAGACATAGAGATTAGTGCGTCTTTATCAACAAATTTCTTGAGTTTTCCACATTTCACCCCATTTTCAGTCTGTAAGCCTTGTGTCGCTTGGATATTAGAATATATTTGTCTCGGTAAAATTATTAACACAAACTAAAAACAGAGACTATGAATAAAGCAGAGTTGATTGAAGCAATGGCTTCAGACGCTGGTCTTTCAAAAGCTGATGCTAAAAGAGCATTAGAAGCATTTCAAACAGCAATTACTGGATGTCTAAAAAAAGGTGATCGTTGTTCATTGGTAGGTTTCGGATCATTTTCTGTATCTAAGAGAGCTGCAAGAACTGGACGTAACCCACAAACTGGTAAAGAAATCAAAATAGCAGCTAAGAACGTAGTACGTTTTAAAGCTGGATCAGAACTTTCTAGTAAAGTTAACTAAACAACATATTAGTTTAATAAAAGGGAATCCTCTTTACTGAGTTGATTCCCTTTTTTATTTTCATTAAATGGATTCCAAAGTACTATCGCATCTATACGGTTTTTTGTCTGAGAACAAAAGAGAGTTGCTCAATCGGGTTGCAAGCGAACGTACAATGTACCTGACAGTGGTACTTGAAGATATTGTTAAAGAATTCAATTCCTCGGCAGTACTTCGATCTTGTGATTGCTTCGGAGTTCAAGAACTGAATATAATCGCAGAAAATCAAGAGTTTGAAGTTCAACGAGATATTGCTAAAGGATCAAGCAATTGGGTTGATGTCATAAGCTATTCTGGAAGCAACTCACCTGGAACCAAATGTCTCCAAGATCTAAAGAAAAAAGGTTATAAACTAGTTGCTACGAGTCCCCACGCTAATAAAGTCATTAACGAAATAGATATAAATCAGCCGATAGCTCTCATTTTTGGAACTGAAAGAGACGGTATTTCTGAAAATCTTATCTCACAGGCCGATGAGCTTGTCAAAATTCCAATGTACGGATTTACCGAAAGTTTTAATATTAGCGTCTCCGCAGCACTGATATTGAATGAACTAAGGAATAGATTGGAATCCTCTGATTTAAACTGGAAATTATCCGAAAAGGAGCAAACCGAACTTAAAATTAAATGGTGTACTGGAATCATCAAAAACGGAGAAGATGTTGAAGCCGAAGTAAGACGTCGAATTCTCGAAAAAGAATAATATATTTGTACTCAATTAATCGTTAAAATCTAATTTGTTATAAATGGGAAAAGGAGATAAAAGAACTGCAAAAGGTAAAAGAGTAATGGGTACTTACGGGAACTCACGTAAACGAAAAGCTTCTAAGCCTATTGTAATAACAAAGAAGAAGTCAAAACCGGCTAAAGCTAAAGCCGAAGCGGAAAAAGAGACTCCGGCGAAGAAAACAGCAGCAAAGAAGCCTGCAGCGAAGAAAACAACGGCAAAGAAAGCTGCTTCGAAAACTGCTGAGGCGAAAGAAAAATAATATTGTGAGCTGCCGATGGCAGCTTTTTTTTTACAATACACTTATACGTAACATGAAACACAATTTTGGAGCAGGGCCTTGTATCCTCCCGCAAGAGGTCTTTAAACAAGCCGCGGAAGCAGTAAAAGATTTTAATGGATTGTCTATTCTTGAGATTTCTCATAGAAGCTCTGACTTCGTAAAGGTCATGGACGAAGCTCAAGACCTAGTAAAAAAAGCATTAAATGTTCCTGAGGGATACTCAGTTGTTTTTTTACAAGGAGGAGCATCTTTAGCCTTTACCATTTCTGCATTGAACATGATGAGAGCGAGCAAAAAAGCGGGATACATCAATACTGGTACATGGTCAACTAAAGCTATCGCTGAGGCAAAGAGCGTTGGAATCGACCTAAATGTATTAGCTTCGTCAGAAGATAAGAACTTTAACTATGTGCCAAAAGGATTTGACATCCCATCTGACTTAGACTACGTTCACTATACTTCTAACAACACTATCTTTGGAACTCAGTACAAAAGTGTACTAGAAACAAGCTCTCCACTAGTGTGTGATATGTCATCCGATATATTCTCAAAACCGGTTGACGTTTCTAAGTATGATATGATTTACGCAGGTGCACAAAAGAACTTAGGGCCAGCAGGAGCGACTCTTTACATAGTAAAAGATGAGATTCTTGGGAAATCCACGTCTAGCTTTATGCCTAGTTACTTGGACCTTAAAAAGCACGCAGCAAAGGACTCTATGATGAACACTCCACCTGTTTTCTCAGTATACGCTTCTATGTTAAACCTAAGACATCTAGTAGAAAATGGTGGTGTTAATGCAGCAGAAACACGAAACAATGCAAAAGGGGATTTACTCTATTCTGAAATCGACAGTAACCCATTATTTTACGGAACCGTTGCAACGGAAGATCGTTCGAATATGAATGTTACCTTCCTTTTGAAAGATGGTGCTCCTTCCGAAATCTTTGACTCAATGTGGAATGACGCGAATATAGTTGGACTTAAAGGACATCGCTCCGTTGGAGGATATAGAGCTTCAATGTACAATGCTTTAACTATTGACAGCGTTCAAGTTTTAGTGGACGTAATGAAAGAATTCACTCGAAAAAACGGATAAATGAAAATACTTGCAAACGACGGAATTTCTCAAGCTGGAATTGACGCTTTAGAATCTGCAGGATTTACTGTGCTTACCGACAAGGTGGCACAAGATGACTTAATTGAGGCAATCAATAATCAAGGGATTGTAGCTCTTTTAGTGAGAAGTGCTACAACTGTAAGGAAAGACTTGATTGACGCTTGCCCTGGTCTCCAACTGATTGGACGTGGTGGCGTTGGAATGGACAACATCGATGTTGCCTACGCTAGAAGTATAGGCAGAACTGTAGTCAATACGCCGGCTGCATCATCTCAATCCGTTGCTGAACTTGTTCTTGGACATCTTACAGCAATTTCTCGTTCACTTCATGATTCATACAAGAACATGGAAACTGGAGAGTTCAAAGTACTCAAAAAGAAATATGCCAAAGGAGTCGAACTGCGCGGTAAAACATTAGCCATCGTTGGGTTTGGTCGTATCGGTCAAAGTCTTGCTTCTTATGCAATTGGATGCGGAATGAACGTTGTCGCAGTGGATAGCTTCATTAATGGAGCTCAGACAATCTCGTTGAACCTTGGAAATGGGGTTTCTACCAGCGTAGACATCACACCAACAAACGATCTTATTGAGGGAATTTCTAATGCCGATTTTATTTCTGTTCACGTTCCAAAACAGAGCGACGGTTCTGCTGTATTTGGAACGAGTGAATTCGAATCAATGAAAGATGGAGTGCGAATCGTGAATGCTGCCAGAGGTGGTGTAATCGATGAAGATGCGTTGATCGCTGCACTTGATTCAGGTAAAGTGGCAGTTGCTGCACTTGACGTTTTCGAAAACGAGCCGACCCCAAGAAAAGATCTGCTCGCGCATCCACAAATTGCATGCACTCCGCACATTGGAGCGGCTACTGTAGAAGCACAAGATAGAATCGGGACAGAACTTGCCGCTGCGATTATTGAAAAATTTGGAGTTCTCTCGAACTAATTCTTGAAGATGGCGAAAATTCACCCTTTCCGAGCAATTCGCCCTATTCGTGATAAAGTCCACCTTGTTGCGGCTCGTCCTTTCTATGCCTATAAAAAGAATGTTCTGGAGGCTAAACTTGAGGATAATCCATTCACGTTCTTGCATATCATTAATCCTGAATTTGGAAATGAAGCAACGACTAAAGGAAACACAATTGACCGATTCAAACTTGTATTGACAAGGTACAATGAGTTCATCGAAAAGAGAATTTTAATTCAAGATGAATCACCATCTTTATATATCTACAGACAGACGAAGCCAGAACATACTTTTACAGGAGTGATTTGCGGTGCGAGCGTAGATGAGTATTTAAATGACTCCATTAAGAAACACGAAGCTACGATCACTTCTCGAGAACAAATGTTTACTGATTACCTCGATATAGTTGGATACAACGCAGAGCCTGTTTTACTCGCTCACAAGCATTCGACTGAGGTAGAAAACCTGTTGAACCTTATCACCACTGTTCGTCCAGAATACGAATTTACAACTACGGATTTGGTCACTCATGAGTTATGGAAATTAACTCCCTCTGAAACGGAATTGATTATTGGTGCTTTCGATAAACTTACTGAGTTATACATAGCCGATGGACACCATCGTTCAGCCTCTTCAGTTCGCTTAAGTGAACAACGAAAAAATGACGGATCGATACTTCGAAACGAGAATGCATTCCTTGCCTACATTATCGACGAAGCCCAACTAGACATTCTCGAGTTTAATCGTTTGGTAAAAACCTTGAATGGTCTATCAATAGAGAAAATTTTGGAGCTCATCTCGGAAAATTTTGAGGTTAGAAAAACTCCAGAAAAGCACAAGCCTACAGCGAATCATCAGATGTGCATGTGTTTGGAAGGTGATTGGTATGAGCTCACGTGTAAGCCTGAAATTATTGATGACTCTCATCCGGTCAATTGCTTGGATGCAGAAATACTAACTCAATATGTGCTTTCGCCAATTCTTGGAATACATGATTTAAAGTCAGATAAGAACATCTCTTTTATGAGTGGTGCAGAACCGATTCAAAGGCTTGAAGAAAAGGTTGAATCTGGGAAATATCCCATTGCATTTGTGCTCTATCCCGCCACAATGGATCAAGTGAAACGTGTCGCGGACAATCAAATGATTATGCCTCCAAAGTCTACGTGGGTGGAACCAAAGCTCAGAAGTGGATTGACTATTTACAATATCAACGAATGATTGCAGAAGCACTTTCCAGTATGAAATCGGAAATCCCTGAAGAGGTAACCTTGGTAGCAGTTTCCAAGACCAAACCTTCGCAGGATATTCAAATTGCTTATGATAATGGGCATCGAGTTTTTGGAGAAAACAAAGTTCAGGAACTACTTGAAAAACAAGAGCATCTACCAAAAGACATTGAATGGCACTACATCGGTCACCTTCAGACAAATAAAGTCAAATACATTGCTCCTTTTGTTTCCATGATTCACGCAGTAGACAGTA
>JBGCDF010000184.1:0-5192 GCA_045105095.1 Crocinitomicaceae bacterium
TGATGTAATCTTCGGTCACGCGAAAGATGATGAATTAGGAGATAAAATTAACGTTACTGTGATTGCAACAGGGTTTTCTTCAACGCCATTAACGGGTTTTGAAAAAGCGCCTAAACGCAATGTAACAACCTTAGAAGAAGAGAAAGCAGTGGAGATTAAGACTCCAATGGATTCTCCGACTCAAAAGAATCCTTGGGCAGGTGCAAAAGAAGTTCAAGCAGAAGATGAGCCATTTTTGAAATCAGAAGTAGAAGAACCTGCTGCTGATTCATGGAATGTTGAACCTGTTGCTGCGACTCCAACTGAAGAGCCACAAAAGGAAATGAATTTCGATTGGGAAGCGAAAAAAGCGGAAGCTCCAGTAGAACGAAAAGTTGAAGAAGAAGTAAAACGTTACGTGTTGGAAGATGACATGGATGATGTTGATTTGGACGCAACTGCTGCACCTGTAAAAAAGGCCTTAACAGCTGAGGAGCAACAACGTCGTTCACAAGAGCGTTTGGCACGTATCCAACAGTACACGCAAAAATTGAAAAAAGCGGACGGAATTCAAGAGTTCGAAAATGAGCCTGCGTACGTTCGTAGAAATGTTCAATTGGACGAGTCAACGCCAAGTAACGAAGATAACTCAAGCAGATTCAGTGTTTCTAAAGATGAAAACGGAACATCATTGAACGGAAACAATTCATTCTTACACGATAACGTAGACTAATGGGATTAATGGATCAAATTAACGCGGACATCAAAAAAGCGATGTTAGCGAGAGAAAAGGACAAGTTAGCTGCTTTGCGCGATGTTAAATCAAAACTATTGTTGGAGGCAACTTCAGATGGTTCTGGTGAAGTGACAGAAGCTGCAGGAGCGAAAATTGTCATGAAGTTATACAAACAGCGAATGGACACGCACGAATTGTACACCAAGGAAGGGCGTGAAGATTTAGCTGCTGATGAAATGGCTCAAGCCCTAGTAATCAAAGAGTACTTACCTCAAATGATGTCTGAAGATGAGATCAAGGTTGAAGTGGACGCTGCAATTGCGGCTACTGGAGCTTCTGGACCTCAGGACATGGGTAAAGTAATGGGGATGCTTTCAAAAAAGTTAGCCGGAAAGGCTGATGGAAAGCTGATCGCCGATACGGTGAAAGCCGCCTTAGTAAAATAGGCATTCTACTCAAATTCCCTCTTCCTAGAAAAAATGGGGGATTTGTATTTGTAATAGTTGTAAAAGCTGCGGAGTTACAGGACCGCAGCTTTTTACGTTAAGATAAATACGTCTTCGGGTGGAAGATAGCTACTCGCTTATTTTTCCGAACGAATAGATCAACCCTCCAGAGAACCTTGGAGCAAAGCCAAAGCCAGACTCTGTTTCCGAGTAATAGGTGATAGCATTGAGCTCACAATTTACCGAGAAGCGTTTTCCCAATGGAATATCCATTCCGATATTTAGGTACAAACCATAGAACATCCCATAGTCAAAGAGTTGACTAGTGGAACTTTCGACAGTTACGGTTTCACCCGTCGGCACATGGATGGATTCTCCATTCTCATCGAGGTACATCTTTAATCGAGTGTCACGTTCAACGTATTCTTCATACCCGACCCCTAAAGCTGCTCCTGCGTAAAAGAAATCACCAGGTAGCGAATGTATCGCTTTTCGGAAACCAACAATGCCTGTGTAACTCGTAAGTCTTCTTGATGAGTTGAATTGATCGGCTAGCGTATCTCCTGAAGGATCGTTGATGTATCCATAACCGTCTGATTTTCCGCCATAATTGAGATTCGTAAAAAGGGAAAAAGAAGGGGTGATAGCTGTTCTGAACTCAACTTGGAGTGCATTGCGATCAAAGGAACTGATCTTTAAGCCTAAGTCGTATTTGTATTGCGAATAACTGAATGAAGAAATCATTATGCCGATAGCAAGGAGTGAAATGCGGGAAATATGTGTATTCATGAAAGTGGTTTTATGATTAAAATTACTCGATTGAAAGCAAAAATCATTCCATTTAGTATTTCACTTCTTAGTGGGCGATGCAAATGGTTTAGCGTAAAATATGGTACATTTGAATATGTTCGTGATAATACTTGTGGGATCGGTAATTTGTCCATTTTTGATTTTCCTAGATTATCATAAATCAAAGAACATACATACATCAATCATTTACGTAGCGGTGTTTTTCGCAATGCTATTTTTGCTGAACCTTGCTGTGGAGATGTTACAATTTCAATTGCTCTACCTCGTCATTCTACTACCTATGTTACTTTTTGGGATACTCTTCTTGAAAAGTCGGAAGAAAGAAGAGGTAGATTTCTAATCAAAAACGAATAAAAATGGTTGTACTTATAGTTTCGCTCCTCTCCGCACTGTTTATCTATTTCGACTACAAAAAAAGAAAGAACATTGGTAGAAGTATTCTGTACGCTGCGATCCTAATTGTCGCCATCTTCTGCCTCTCCTGGATCATGCGGTTCTTCCGCTACGGATTAATCTTTGCCGTCATCTTCATCCCCATCTACCTCACAATGATCCGAAAGAAGAAATAATTCCCCTTACAATCCAACAATCCAACAATCCAACAATCCAACAATCCAACACCGCCGCAGGCAGCAGCGAAGCTAATCCAACAATCCAACACTGTCGCAGGCAGTAGCGAAGCTAATCCAACAATCGGACAATCCAACAATCCAAGAGGGGTGAGGCTCTCGAACCCCTAACCCCTAACCAAATCCAACTATCCTAAAGAAGCCGAGTACTCCAACAAGTCCAAGGTTTTACTAGAATAACCATACTCATTATCATACCATGAAACGATTTTCACGAAGTTCTCGGTTAATCCCATTCCAGCCTTAGCATCGAATACTGAAGTACATGTCTCTCCTACAAAATCCTGTGATACCACAGACTCTTCAGTGTATCCCAAAATCCCTTTCAATTCGTTTTCCGAAGCATCCTTCATAACACGACAAATTTCCTCATAGCTCGCACCTTTAGCAATATTTACGGTTAAATCCACAACTGAAACGTCCATAGTCGGAACTCGGAAGGCCATTCCCGTGAGTTTTCCATTTAAAGCTGGAATTACCTTACCAACTGCTTTTGCTGCTCCTGTTGTGGAAGGGATGATGTTGTGAAGTGCAGCTCGTCCGAGCCTCCAGTTTTTAGCAGATGGGCCATCTACGGTTTTTTGCGTAGCTGTAGTTGCGTGAATAGTTGTCATCAAACCATCGGTGATTTCAAAATTATCGTGTAGTACCTTTGCGATTGGAGCAAGGCAGTTTGTTGTACATGAAGCATTAGAAATAATTGTATCGGAGGCTTTCAATTCTGCATTATTGACACCCATCACAAACATCGGTGCATCTGGCGATGGAGCTGAGATCACTACTTTTTTCGCACCCGCTGTAATGTGCGCTTGCGCAGTATCAAGTGTTTTGAAGATACCCGTGCATTCTACTACGTATTCTGCATCAACGTCACCCCATTTCAAATCCTCTGGATTTCTTTCAGAAGTCACACGGATTTCCTGACCGTTCACGATAAGTCTACCTTCTTTTACTTCGACGTCTCCATCAAACCTTCCATGAACGGAATCGTACTTGAGCATATATGCTAAGTAATCTACCTCTAGTAAGTCATTAATCGCAACAACCTGCACATTGTCTCTCTGCGCAGCGATACGCATAATCAATCGCCCTATTCTCCCAAATCCATTGATTCCAATCTTTATCATCTTTTTCTTTTTTAGAAATCGTTAAGTGTCTAGTTAGTGTTATTTATACACTAAGTTAGTAAAAACTAATCGTGATACAAGATAAATGAATCCTTTCGGATGTTTTTACCTGTTAATTGTTTCAAATCCTCACGCGTCTTTGATTCCAGTATCTCCAACAATCCAACACCGCCGAAGGTAGCCACGTAGTGAATCCAACAATCCAACAGCGAAGCGAATCTAGAGGCGATAGACGTATCCAAAAAAAATGGCACGCTCTTTGAAATACATTAAACGAACCATTAAAACCAAGTGCTATGAAAAGAAAATCTACCATCGGAATTGCATTGTTGTCAGTTCTTTTCTTTGCAGTATCATGTAAGAAAGAAGCTTCAAGCAACATTGATCAGAACAGAATTTATACGGATTATGAGATTGTCTACCATGAATCTGCGAATCAAACCAGAGCTCAGGCTATGTTTAGATTGGACAATCAGTCAGGAAAGAAAATTGAGTTGACATATCCAGCACGCGTTGGTTTTAATGATCAAAATATGGCTTGGAAAAACGTGGGTGGTTACTATCATTCAGCGTACCCAGGAAACGGTTTAAACGGGTCCTTCACTTATTTTGATTTCGACGAGAATGTCTACGAGAATACCACAGTATCTATAGATCCAATCACATTACCCTTCGGATTTAATTCCATCAGCACAAACGGAAACTTTTTCTTGCCATGGATAGGGTCATCAATCCAACCAGGAGAAACAGTACGTGTTAAGATCAGTGGTGGCGATCAGTCCGGTTCTGAAGAGTTTTCTACTTCAATAGTAGGTGCCAACTACATTACATTGGATCAGTTTAAACTAAATCGATTGGAACTTGGAACGGCGTTAATCGAAATTGAAAGAGAATATGTTTCCGGTATTCAGCAATCAACGTTGGCTGGCGGAAGAATCACAACCAGATACGAAGCGACAAGAATTCTTGTCAACATCATGTAGTATATTTCATCACGCAATCATATAGAAGAAAGCCTCGGTTCGTTCTGATAACTATCGGAAGAATTGGGGCTTTTTTTCGACCGCAAAGCGCAAAGTTTATTGTTGCTTCAGTGAGATATTTTTCATTCTCCGTACAATCATGTAATCACAAATCCATAAACAGCTTCGCAGCACAAATAATGGTTCCGTTTTTAGCTATAGTGTCTTGACAAAGTCAAGCCCGTGTCCTTGTGGTAAAAAAATACATTTCACGCCTTAGGGTCGATTACTTTTTACTAACTTAAATAGTAAACCTAACTATTATGACTGAAAACAAGCTGGCCATTATTGTGTATCGCCTCGGGATAAAGGTTCACCGAAAACTTGGATCTTGACTTCTTGCAAGCGTTATCGACGAGTTTTAGCACAGTATATTTCGTCATACCAGTATATAGAAGGAAGACTCGGTTCGTTCAGATAACTATCATAAGAATTGGGGCTTT